>JAWWAN010000008.1:0-18399 GCA_033721675.1 Rhodothermales bacterium
GCTCGCGGCGCGCTACCACCCCGTGACGCCCACCGAGGACCCCGTGCTGCGCGCGCTGCTGGCGGCCCTCGGTGGCCTCGACCCCGCCACCGACGCCCTCGTGGCTACGCTCACGTGGCGGCAGGGCGAGGTCTGGCTGACGACGCCCCCCGCCGGCGCCCGCCCGCCCGTCTCGGTGCGCCTCGGGCGCGACGACTTCGCCGGGCGGCTGCGGCGGCTGCGCCTCTTCTGGGACCGGGCCGTGCTGACCCGCCCCGAGCAGGACTTCGCCTTGATCGACCTTCGTTTTGCCGGCCAGATCGTCACGCAGGAGGCCGTGCGTGCGCCGTAGACCCGCCGCCCGAAGCGGGGGGAGGGAGCGCGGCGCCGGGCTCCCGAACACACAACACAACGCTAGCTAGCCAACACAGAACGGACCACGGACACAGAGATGGAAGAACGGATCGTCGTAGGCGTGGACATCGGCACCACGAAGGTATGCGCCGTCGTGGCTGCCGCAGACGCCATCAACCCGGCGCGCATCATCGTGCTGGGGATGGGCGTGGCCGAGAGCGAGGGCCTCAACCGGGGCGTCGTCGTCAACATCGACAAGACCGTGGCGGCGGTGCAGGCCGCCGTGCACGAGGCCGAGCGCATGGCCGGCGTCACGGCCCGCAGCGTCGTCGTCGGGATCGCCGGGGACCACGTGCAGAGCTTCCAGAGCCGGGGCGTCGTCACGATCCGGCAGGGCGAGATCTCCGCGCACGACGTCGAGCGGCTCATCGACGACACGACCCACGTGGCCCTCCCCGCCGACCGCGAGATCCTGCACGTGGTCCCCCAGGAGTTCATCGTGGACGGGCAGGACGGCGTGCCGGACCCCGTCGGGATGAGCGGCGTGCGGCTGGAGGCGAACGTCCACATCGTCACCGGGCTGGTCTCGGCCGCCAAGAACATCTACCGCTGCATCGAGAAGGCCGGCTTCGAGGTCGCCGACCTCGTGCTCGAACCCCTCGCCTCCAGCTTCGCCGTCCTCCACCCGGACGAGAAGGAGGTGGGCGTGGCCCTCATCGACATCGGCGGCGGCACCACGGACATCGCCGTCTTCGAGGACGGCACGATCCGCCACACGGGCGTCATCGCCGTGGCCGGCAACAAGGTGACGGACGACCTGCGGAAGGGGCTCGGCATCATGCGCGAGCACGCCGAGGCGCTCAAGTGCCGCTTCGGCGCCGCCCTGGTGGACCACGTCGAGGACGACGAGGAGATCCAGATCCCCGGCATCGGCGGGCGCCCGGAGAAGGGCATCAGCCGGAGCACGCTGGCGCAGGTGATCCAGCCCCGAATGGAGGAGATCCTGGAGATCGCCGGCATCGAGATCAAGCGCAGCGGCTACGCGCGCCACCTCGCCGCGGGCGTCGTCCTCACCGGGGGCGGCTCGCTCATCCCCGGCACCGCCGAGCTGGCCGCCGAGGTGCTCGGCATGGAGGCGCGCGTCGGGACGCCCACGGGCATCGCGGGCGGCCTCGTCGAGGAAGTCAGCGATCCCAAGTTCGCCACGGCCGTGGGGCTGGTGCTGCACGCGCTCCACACCGGCGCGGCCAGCGGCGCCGGCGCCGAGCTGGGCGCCCGGCACCACTTCGGCGGCGACGGCGCCTCGCTCGTGACCCGCATCGCCACCCGCATGAAGGGGTGGTTCGACGAACTCTAACGGCACAGCCCTACCCTTTTGCCCTCATCGTACGCCGGGGGCCTGCTCATCCCCGGTGCCTCAAAGCACACGCAGAACCACACATCAGGAGGAAGTCTCATGGATCCCATCAGCTCTCGTTTCGCGTTCGACGACGCGGCCAGTGACGAAGCGAAAATCTGCGTCGTCGGCGTCGGCGGCGGCGGCGGCAACGCCATCAACAACATGGTCGCCCGCGGCATTCAGGGCGTCGAGTTCATCGTCATCAACACGGATTCGCAGGCGCTCAGCGCGAACCTGGCGCCGCACAAGATCCAGGCGGGCCAGGCGCTCACGAAGGGGCTGGGCGCCGGCGCCCGGCCCACGGTCGGCGCCGAGGCCGTCAACGAAAGCCGCAAGGAGATCGAGGAGGCCCTCTCCGGGTTCGACATGGTCTTCATCACGGCCGGCATGGGCGGCGGCACCGGCACGGGCGGGGCGCCCGTCGTGGCCGAGATCGCGCGCAGCCTCGGCATCCTGACGGTCTGCATCGTGACGAAGCCCTTCGACTGCGAGGGGCGGCGCCGCACCAATACGGCGCTGGAAGGCATCGAGCTGCTGCGCGAGCAGGTCGATACGCTCATCGTCGTGCCCAACGAGCGCCTGCTCGACATCGCCGACGAGTCGACCAGCCTCATCGAGGCCTTCGAGCGGGCGGACGCCGTGCTCTACAACGCCACGCGCGGCATCTCGGACCTGATCACGGTCCACGGCCTGATCAACCTGGACTTCGCCGACGTCCGCACCACGATGAGCAACGGCGGCACGGCCCTGATGGGCTCGGCCACGGCCGAGGGCGACAACCGCGCCGAGAAGGCCGCCATCGAGGCCATCTCCAGCCCCCTGCTCGACGGGCTCTCCATCGGCGGGGCGCGCAACGTGCTGGTCAACATCACCGCCGGCACGAGTCTCGGCATCCGCGAGGCCACGGCCGCCACGAGCATCATCCAGCGCGAGGCCGGCGACGACGTCGAGGTCATCTTCGGCACGGTCATCGACGAGGCCATGGAGGACGAACTCCGCGTGACGGTCATCGCCACCGGCTTCGACCGCCAGGCCAAGCTGGCCCAGAAGCGCCACCGGACGGTCCCGCTCGACCCCGGCGGCCCCACGGGCGGGCCGGTCCCGCAGTACAAGGGTGAGGAGAGCCTGCGCTACCTCGACATCCCGGCCTACGAGCGCCGCACCGCGCCGCGCCCGGCCGCCCAGGGCGTGCCCGTCGAGGAAGAGCCGGCCCGCAAGATCCGCCGCCTCCACAAAGACGACCTGCAGGCCGACGAGCGCCCCCGCAAGGAGGGCGCTGACACGCCGGCGTTCCTGCGCAAGATGATGGACTGACGAGCGTCCGCGCGCGGTGGAGCGGGGGGGCAGTGACGCGGGGTTGACACCCACCCTCCGTACGTTTCCGGCGGGTCTCCACTCCGCCGCCTGCGGCAGATAGTGGGGCCTCTCTCCCCACGGCAAGGCCCTTGAGCAAGGCCGATGGCCTGCGTGCCGCCCCGGCGGTGTGCAGGGTTGTGGTTCGGTTGCGTGCCGCCCGGCGGTGCGTGGCTGTGTGCTACCACGAGCCGCGCCCTCCCCACCTGGAGGGCGCGGCTTTCTCGTGGCGCCCCTGCTCTTTGTCGGTGGCGATTGCTACCTTGGAGGGGCCGCCCCGCCGGCGGCTCTCCCGCCCGCCTCCTGTGCCTCCGCTCATGACCGAGCCGCCCGCCCTGCGCCCCCAGCCCGCGCGCAACAGCTACCTGATCGCCTTCGGCATCGTGGCGACGCTGGCCGCCACAGGCGTCCTCGCCGTCGTCGTCGCTACGGGGCTGGTGGCCGAGGTGTTCACCATGCAGTGGACCGTCGCGCTGCTGCTGGTGGTGGTGCTCGTCGCGGCGGCGGCGGCGCTCTTCTGGACGGGCGGCTGGCGGACTGCCACGGTCCGCCTGGGCTGGGTGATCGGCGTGTCGTACCTCGTGATTCTGGCCGCCCTCTACGTGTGGATCGGGTGGCGGCAGACGCCCCACGGCATGCCGATCGAGGACTACCTCGTGGCCGTGGCCATCTGGGCCGCGCTCGCCGGGATCGGCATCGCCATCCTCCTCCGCTTCGACGCGCCGGTGGCGATGGCGCCGTGGCTGGCGGCTCTGCTGCAGCGGGACCGCCCCGCCCCGCCGCTGGCCGAGCGGGTGGCGCTGCGGTACTATTTCCTCCGGTTCTACGCCTACCTGTTCTGCGTGCTCGCGCTGGTCTACCTGGTGGGCTTCGTCGGGTGGCATTACGTCCTCTTCCGGCCTCCGGGCGGGCCGTCGCTCGCCTTCGAGCCGCTCGTGCTGCTGGGCGAGCTGGTGCTGGCGGCCCTCGCCGCCGGCTTCTTCGTACAGATCCACCTCTTCGCCGACGACCGGCTCACGCGCGAGCGCGCGAAGGAACGGCGCGAGGCCCGCCGGCTGCCGCCCCGCCCCGCGTGGCAGCAACGCGCCAAGAAATCGCACCCGCAACGGAGCTACCGCATCACCATCCGCCACCCCAGAGACGTCCCCGTCGAGGTGCAGTGGGACGTCGATGGGCACGAGCCCGGCGCCCGGCGGCGCCCCCCGCGCGCATGATGGACCCGGCCCGCCTGCGCCTGCGCCCCGCCCGCGCCGAAGACGACGCGTTCCTCTACCGCCTCTACGTAAGCACCCGCGCCGACGAGGTGGCGGCCTGGGGCCTCGACCCCGAGACCCTGGATCCTCTCCTGCGGATGCAGTTTGCCGGACAGCGCGGCCAGTACGCCGCCCAGTTTCCGGCCGCCGATCACCACATCGTCCTGCTCGACGGGCGCCCCGCCGGGCGGATCTACGTGGACCGCTCCGAGGAGCGGCTCTTGCTGATCGACGTGGCGGTGCTGCCGGAATACCGGGGGCAGGGTGTGGGCACCGCGCTGTTGCGATCGCTGATCGAGGAGGCCGCAGCCCTGCCCGTAGACCTCTCCGTCGTGCGGACGAACCCCGCGCGCCGGCTCTATGAACGCCTCGGCTTCGCGGTCGTCAGCGAAGACGCGGTCTACCTGCGGATGCGGCACGCGCCGGATCCGGCCTGCGGAACCGAGGGCCGGCTCGATTGAATTAAGATTAAGGGATTACTTACATTACCCGCCGCACTACGCCTCGCGGTCGGCGCCCCCGGGCGCCGCAGGACGCCCCGAAAGTCCAGAGTACGTCACCCCACCCGACCTCCCCGATCCATGAAGCGACGGTACTTCGTTCGTCTCGGTGGTTTCAGCATAGGCGCCCTGTTCATCCCGTTCCCCGTGCTCGGCAGCGCGGCGCGCGGTGCCGAGGCGGCGCGGAGGATCGAGGAGGAGACGGCCCGGATACTCCACGCAGACGAGTGCCCGGCCCACCACGAGCCTGGCTGGCACGACGCCCCGGCCTGTACGCACCCGCGCGACCTCTGCACGAGCCACGTCCAGCATACCGCAGACCCCGCAGTGCAGGTGGACGCCTTCGCGCTGGCAGAAAACTACCCCAATCCCTTCCATACGACGACCACCATTCCCTTCCGCCTCGCCGAGCCGTGTTTCGTCGAGCTCCGGGTGTACAACATGGTGGGGCAGGAGGTGGCCGTCCTCGTGAACGAGCATCTGCCGCCCGGGGCGCACGCGATCACATGGCAGGTGGACGGGCTGGCGGCCGGCGTCTACCAGTACGTGCTGAAGACCGACGCCTACCTGCGCGCCCTGCGCATGGTGAAAGCCCTCTGAAGATTCTCGGAGCGCCGAGCCGGCCGCGGACGCCGGGGGCGGGGGCGCGGCGCGCTTGTTTAGACCCCCCGCGCCTCCTACCTTGGGGCGCGTGCGGCACCCCGCACCGCCGGATTGCCCGAATCTTCTCCGACCCCGAGGCGCGCCATGCAGGACCCGCTGAACCGATCCGCATTCGAGAGCCACCTGAACACGACCTTTCACCTGCTGGAGGAAGACCGCGGGACCCTGGAGCTGGTAGAGGTGAAGGACAAGACGCCGGAAGGCTTTCCGGGAGAACAGTTCTCCCTCCTGTTTCGAGGCCCGCTGGATGCGTGGCTGCCGCAGCGTACCTACCCGGTGGAGCATCCGAAGATGGGCCGGATCGACCTGTTCCTCGTCCCCGTCGCGGAGCACAAGGACGGCTACCGCTACGAGGCCTTTTTCAACCGGTCCACGCTCGATGACGCATAACGACGCCTCCTGGACGCTCCGCGCCATCACGCCGGCAGACGAGGCGGTGCTGTTCGAGATCTACGCGAGCGCCCGCCGCGACGAGCTGGCGCAGGTGCCGTGGGACGACGCGCAGAAACGCGCGTTCCTCACGTTCCAGTTCGACGCCCAGCACCGGCACTACCGGCAGGCCTTCGCCGACGCCGACTTCTGCCTCGTCCTCTGCGACGGCCAGCCCGCCGGACGCCTCTACGTGGATCGCCGTGCCGACGAGATCCGCATCCTCGACGTCGCTCTGCTCCCGGCGTTTCAGGGGCGCGGCCTGGGCCGGGCGGTGCTGGCCGACCTCTTGCAGGAAGCCCGGACGGCAGGCAAGCCGGTGCGCCTCTACGTCGAGGCGTATCAGCACCGTGCCCGCAGCCTGCTTGCCAGCCTGGGCTTCGAGGTGGTCGAGCAACACGGCCTCTCGGCCCTGATGGCCTGGACCCCCTAGCATGGCGAAGCCTCGAAACAGCCACCTGTTTCGAGGCTTCGGAGGCCTGCGAGAGCCCGGTGTGGTCAGCTTCGCGAGGGATACAGACCTTGCAGCGCGATGATGAAGTTCATCGCCAGGAAGGGCTGCATGTTATTGTGCGCCTGGCCGCCGCCGGCGTTCTGGATGGCCGCACTCTGCATATTCGTGTTCGGAGCATTGCTCTGGTAGAGCGGCGGCGGCGTCCGGCCCTGCAACGGCGACCAGACGTTGTTCTCGGGGTTTCCCAGCCCGCCGGTGGCGCTCTGGCCCTGCATGGTGTGGGTATGGCTCGGGATCTGGGCTTCGGTCAGCGTGACGGTCTCCGTACCGCCGCGCTGGCCGAGCCGGCGTGCCGTCAGGCCGGGGCCGCGGCCGGGATGCCTCGGCGCGCGGCCCTGCAGGTTCGGCAGGGCGGTGGTCGAGCGCCCGTCGCCGCCGTAGGTGGTGCCGATGAGCGAGAAGAGGGCGGTGTTCTGTGCGATGGGCAGGAGCTGGCCGTTGCAGAAGGCCCAGCCGCGCGGGGCGAAGTTCCCGGCGAAGATGCGAATCTCGGCGATGAAAGGTTCAGACATCGTCTCCTCTAGTTTCTCGACGGGAACAGCCCCTGCAGCGCGATGCAGAAGTTCAGGGCCAGGAAGGGCTGCATGTTGTTGTGCGCCTGACCACCGCCCGTATTGGTGGCGATGCCGGTGTGCATGTTCGCGTTCGCGGCCTGATCGCTGTAGAGGGCGTCGCTGGCCGCGCCCCAGGTGTTGCCTGCGATCGCCCCGGTATCGACGGCGCCCGAGTTGCCCCGCGCCTGGTGCGTATGGGAGGCCATCTCGGCGGCAGACAGCGTATGGGTCTCCTCGCCGCTCTTCTGGCCGAGCGGGTGGGCGCTCCCGTTGCTGGAGCCGACGTGGATCGGGGTGCGGCCCCGCAGGTCGGGCAGCGCGAAGCTGGTCCGCCCGTCGCCGCCATAGGTGGTGCCCAGCAGCGAGTAGAGCGACTGGTTCTGCGAGATGGGCAGGATCTGGCCGTCGCAGAAGGCCCAGCCGCGCGGGGCGAAGTTGAACGCTACGATTCTGACTTCCGCCAGGAACGGTTCAGACATGAAGGGTCACCTCCTTATTGCCGGGATGGATAGATGCCGAACAGGGCGATGATGAAATGGACGCAGAGGAACGGCATCAGGTTGGGGTGAGACTGGCTGCCCCCCGTGTCGAGCAGGCACCCCGAGTCCATCGCGGTGTTGGGGGTGCCGTTGGAGTACTGATTCGTGGAGTTGGCGGCCCACACGTGGTTCGCCGGGGCGGTCTGGTTGCCGTCCTGGTTGGAGCACCGCACGGTGTGCGCGTGGCTCGGCAGCTGGTTGACCGTCAGCGTCTCCTCCTCCGTGCCGGCCTTCGTGCCGAGATTGCGGGGCGAGAGGCCGGGGCCGCTGCCTGCATGGATGGGAATGCGGCCGCGCAGATCGGGCAGGCCGAAGGTCGTCCGCCCGTCGCCGCCGTAGATGGTGCCCAGCAGCGAGAAGAGGGCGTCGTTCTGCGAGACGGCCAGCAGCTGCCCATCGCAGAAGGCCCACCCCCGGGGCGCGAAGTTACCGGCGAACATGCGGATTTCGCCAACGAAGGGCTCAGACATGGGCCGCGTTCCTGATCCGTGAGAAAATAGGGTGAGCCACACCGGCACGATCCAATCGCCGGCCGAACGAATAGCCGGGAATCAGACACAATTCATCACGAACCCATGGTACAAATCCTTCCTAACCATAGCAAGCAAACAGGGGATGGTTTTTTGAATGACCGGCGGCTGTGCGTTATCGTTATGGCGAACCCGCCGCCCTCCTGACCGGCGCAGGCACCGGCCTGCCGGAGACCTCCGCATGACGACGCCCCCCGAGGCCGACGCCCGACGCCAGGCCTACACCCACCGGCTGCTGCAGGACCACGAGACGCTCCTCGCCGACGGGCACCGAAACCGCGCCTTCTACCAGGCCCTCGAACGCACCGTCACCGCCTCCTCGTGCGTGCTCGACATCGGCAGCGGCACCGGCGTCTGGGCGATCGCGGCCGCCCTGCTGGGCGCGGCGCGCGTGGTGGCCGTCGAGCAAGACCCGCTGCTGATGGGGCTCATCCGCGCCCTCGCCCGCGAGAACGGCGTGGCGGACCGCGTCACGGTCGTCCCCGGCGATTCGCGGCAGCTCCATCTCGGGCGCTCCTTCGACCTCGTCGTCTCCGAAACCATCGGGCACCTGGGCTTCGACGAGCAGATCGTGCCGATCCTGCTGGACGCCCGCACGCGGTTTCTCCGGCCGGGGGGGCGCCTGATCCCCGAGGCGGTGGCCCTGCTGGCGGCGCCGGTGCACTGCACGCCGGCGCCCGGCGCCCTCCCGGCCGGGCTGCCGGTCCGCTTCGACGCCTTCGCCGCGCTCGCGCTCCACACACCGGTGGGGCTGGCGCCGCCAGCGCACCTGCAGCTCCTGGCGCCGCCCCAGACGCTCATCGACGTCGATCTCACGCGCGGGACGGCGCCGCCGGATCTGAGCGGCCTGCGGGCAGAGTGGACGCTGGACGATGCCGGTCCGGTCAACGGCTTCGCCGTCTGGGCCGAAGCCCGGCTGGCGCCGGGCGTCCGGCTATCGACGCGCGAGACGACCTCGTGGTCGCCCGTGCTCTACCGCCTTCGTCCGTTCGAGGCAGGGCCGGCCGCGCTCGCTTTTACCCTCACGCTCAGCGCTGCCACGAACGCATGGACCGTGGCGTGGCGGCGTGGCAGCACGGCGCCGGAGGTGCGGGCGTACGGACCCGCGCACGCAGCGGCCGCGCTGTTCGAGCACGCCGGCGGGATGAAATAGGGCGGCACGTTTGGGGTGTTGATATTATTTTCGATATTAGACCTCGTGAGCGCCCGTCCTCCGCTTGAATATCGGTGATATCTGGATGAGGGGAGCGGAGCGCCTTTCGATCATGGTGCACGCCCGGAAGGCCTGTCGACGCCGGCGCGTGCGTGTCGTCTCTATCCTGCATATGCTCGCCGCCCCCGGCCATCTCAACGCCCCCGGCATCATGTCTACAGCTTCCCAGTGCCCCGAAGACCGCCGCCCCGCCCGCCGTTCCGCCGCCCCAGTGCGTAGGCCGTGGCGGCTCCGGGCCGCCGGCCTGTGGTTGCTCGTGCTGTTGCTGGGCGGAGCCTCGGCCGCCGCCGGCCAGGAGAAGCGGCTGGGCAGCACCCCGGCGCAGTGGCGAGCGGCGCTGCCCGTCCTGGCCAACGTGGCCGAGCCCGACGTCTTCCCCGGCGTCGACCTGATCGTCGGCGGGCACCGGGAGCAGCTGGCCACGGTCTTCGTGGTGCAGCCCGGCGGCAACCCGGGCGCCATCGCCCTCGACTTCGGCGCGGCCGGCGGCGTGACGTTCGGGGCGGATGGCGAGGCGCTCGTCGAGACGCCCGAGGGCACGGTGCGCATGCGGGCGCTGAGCGCCTACCAGCCCCTGTGGGACCCCGGCCGAGGGAGCGTGGGCCGCAGCGGCCCGAGCGTGGCGGCCAGCTTCGTGCAGCGCGCCGGTGGGGAGGTCGGCCTTCAGGTGGGCAGCTACGACCCCGCGCGGCCCCTCTGGATCCGCTTCGAGGTGCGCTACCCCGGCTACGAGGCACTCATGGCGAGCAAAGCGGCCGCCGTGTTCGTCGTCACCAAGACCGCCGACACCGCCGACGGCACCTGCGACGCCGACTGCTCCCTCCGCGAGGCCGTCCGCGCCGCCAACGCCACCCCCGGCGCGGACGTCATCACGGTCCCGGCCGGCACCTACACGCTCACCCGCACCACGGGCGAGGACTCCTTCGCCAACGCCGCGCTCCACGGCGACCTCGACATCAACGACGACGTGACGATCAACGGGGCCGGGGCCGGGAGCACCATCATCCAGTATTCCGGCACGCCGCCTGCGGGCTGCGACTGCAAGATCTTCGGCATCAACCAGGACGGCACGGCCACCGACATCCAGGTCACGATCAATGGCGTGACGATGCAGAACGCCCGCAATACGGCGCCCAACTCCGGCTCCTTCCAGGACACCGGCGGCGGGATGGACATCTTCCTGACGGGCACGACAGCGAATGTGCAGATCACCAACAGCGTCGTCACGAACAACGCCGTCGCGAACGGTTCGGCCAACGCCTACGGCGGCGGCATCAACATCGATAGCGGCTTCGGCACGCTCGGGGCGTTCAAGGGGACGGTGACCCTGACGAACACGGACGTGACGTCCAACACGGCCGATGGCATCGGCGGTGGCGTCAACCTGTTCGGCGACAACCACAACGTGACGGTCACGGGCGGCTCGGTCTCGAGCAACCAGACGCTCGGCACGGGCGGCCTCGGTGCCAATGGCGGCGGCATCAACATCCGCCACACGAACGGCGGCACCGTCGCGATCCAGGGCGTGCTGATCGACGGCAACGACGCCGAGGGCCCCGGCGGCGGCGTGGCCGTGGCCGGATCGAGCAACCAGACGGTCAACATCCTCAACAACGGCGGCACGAACACCGTCATCAGCAACAACATCTCGCGCGACGGAACGGGCAACGAGGCGCGCGGCGGTGGCCTCTTCAACCAGAACAGCCCCCAGAACACGACCCTCACGAACGTCGTGATCTCTGGCAACACGGCGACGGAGGGTTTCAACAATCCGCGTGGCGGCGGCATCTTCAACAACGGCGGCACGCTCGTGCTCAACTCCGTCACGATCACCGGCAACACGTCCGTCGAGGGCGGCGGCCTCTCGAACACCAACGGCAGCGCCCTCACCACCTTCAACGGCGGCCTGATCACGAACAACGACGCCACCGACAACGGCGGCGGCCTGCACGTCCTGAACGGCCTCGTCACGCTCAACGGCGTCACCATCCAGGGCAATGACGCCGACAGCGACAATAACAACGACGGCGACGGCGGCGGTATCTACCGCAACAGCGGCACGATCAATGTCTCCGGCACGACGACGATCGGCGGGGCGGGTGCCGGGCAGGGCAACACGGCCTTCAACGGCGGCGGCATCTTTCTCACCAACGGCACGATCTCGCTCACGAGCGGCTCCGACACGGTCATCGGCAACCAGGCCAAGCACGACGGCGGCGGCCTCTACCTCGGCACCGGCGGCACGTTCAATCTGACCAGCGTGACGATCCAGGGCAACGCGGCCGACAGCGACACCAATAACGACGGCGACGGCGGCGGCATCTTCCGGGGTGGCGGCACGCTCAACTTCGGCGGCACCACCACGATTGGCGGCACGGGCGCCGGGCAGCCCAACACGGCCTTCAACGGCGGCGGCATCGCCAACACGAGCGGCAGCTTCACCCTCAACGGCGCCTCGGACGCGATCACCGGCAACCAGGCGGATAACGACGGCGGCGGGCTCTACGTCACCAGTGGCACCATCACGCTCAACGGCACGAACCTACTCAACAACGCGGCCGACAGCGACGGCAACGGCACGGGCCGGGGCGGCGGCATCTTCAACAACGGCGGTACCGTCACCATCGACAATACGGCGCTCATCGGCGGCGCGGGCACCGGCAACAGCGCCGACGACGGGGGCGGCATCGCCAATGTGGGGGGCACGCTCAACCTCAATGGCACGAGCGTGCTGGGCAACCAGGCGAACGACGACGGCGGCGGCCTCTTCGTCACCGGCGGCACGGCGAACCTCTCCAGCGTCCTCCTCCAGAGCAACAGCGCCGACGGCGACGGCAACGGCGACGGCAACGGCGGCGGTCTCTACTACACAGCCGGCGCGGCGGTCAACGTCACCACCACCATCACGGTGGGTGGCACCGGTGCCGGGCAGGGCAACACCGCCTTCAACGGCGGCGGCCTCTTCAACGGGGGCAGTACCCTCACGATTCCCTCGGCGGCCATCACGAACAACGAGGCCGTCAACGACGGCGGCGGCCTCTTCGTCAACGGCGGCACCGTCAACCTCGACGACGCCACGGTTCAGGGCAACCGGGCCGACAGCGACGCCAGCAACGCCGGCAGCGGCGGCGGCCTTCACATCCTCAGCGGCACGGTGAACCTGGGCGCCACCACGCCCGTCACGATTGGCGGCGCCGGCGCCGGGCAGGGCAACCAGGCGGCCACCGGCGGCGGCATCGCCAACCTCGGCAGCGGCACCGTGACGATGACCGGCGGCTCGGTCGCCGGCAACCAGGCGAATGCCAGCAACGGCGGCGGCGTCTTCAGCGGCGGCACCGCGCTCACGCTCGATGGCGTCGCGGTGACGGGCAACCAGGCCGTCATCAACGGCGGCGGCCTCGCCGCCACAGCGGGCACCGTCAATATCAACAACGGCGGCACCTTCTTCGGCAACGCGGCCGACAGCGACGGCAACAGCACGGGCGACGGCGGCGCCATCCACAACAACGGCGCCACCATCAACTTGCCGAACGGCACCGTCATCGGCGGGACGGGCGCCGGCCAGCCCAACACCGCCCAACGCGGCGGCGGGCTGGCCCAGGCCACGAATGGCAGCATCACGATGACGGGCGGCGAGATCGAAGGCAACACAGCCGACGGCGACGGCGGCGGCGTCATCGTCCTCGGCGGCACGCTCACGCTCAACGACCTCAACACCTCGATCCGCGACAACACGGCGGGCGACGACGGCGGCGGCCTCGCCGGCCTCGGCGGCACGATCACCCTCTCCGAGAACAACATCGTCAGCAACGACGCCACCGACCTCGGCGGCGGCCTCTACATCGACGGCAGCGCGCTGACGATGAACTTCACGCGCATCTTCGGCAACACCGCCGGCACGGCCGCGACGACGGGCCTCAGCTTCGTCAGCGGGACGCTCACGGACATCACCAACAACTGGTGGGGCTGCAACGACGACCCCGACGGCGGGGCGGGCTGCGACCAGGTCAGCGGGGCGGGCGGCGCGCAGAACCCGCGCCTCGTGCTCACCCACACGCCCAACCCCGGCACCGCCATGCCGGGCGACAACGTGACGCTCACCGCCGACTTCCTCCAGAACTCCGCCGGCGCGCCGATCGCCGCCAGCAACCTCGACGCGCTCATCGGCCTGCCCATCACGTTCGACAACGCGATGAACGGCGCGATCTCCTCGCCCGAGCCCACCATCCAGAGCGACGGCACCGCCGACGCCACGTTCACCGTCGGCCCCTCGCTCGGCACCGCGAGCGCCGATGCCACGGTCGACAACGGCACCGACACCGCCGTCATCAACGTCGTCGGCGACTTCGGCGACGCGCCGGACCCGACGTACCCGACCCTGCTGGCGAGCGACGGCGCCCGCCACGCCGGCGCCGGCGGCCCCCGGCTGGGCGCGCTCGTCGACGGCGAGACCGATGGCCAGCCCGACGCCACCGCCACCGGCGATGACACCGACGGCACGGACGACGAGGACGGCGTGACCTTCACCACGCCCCTCATCGCCGGCGAGACCGCGACCGTCGATGTGGACGTGCAGAGCGCCCCCGGCGTGCTGAGCGTCTGGATCGACTTCAACGGCGACGGCGACTGGGACGACGCCGGCGAGCAGGTCTATGACGACCAGGCCGTCGCCGTCGGCAACAACAGCCTGCCGGTGGCCGTGCCGGCGTCCGCGACGCCCGGCGGCACCTTCGCCCGCTTCCGCGTCTGCTCGGCCGCCGCCACCTGCGACACGACCACGGGCCAGGCCCCCGACGGCGAGGTCGAGGACTACGCTGCCGAGATCGCGAGCCTCGACTTCGGCGACGCGCCGGACGCCACGGGCGGCCCGGCGACCGGCAACCCGTACCCGACGCTGCGCGAGCACGACGGCGCCCGCCACGTGATCGACGGCGTGCTCTTCCTCGGCGCCGCCGTGGATGCCGACGCCGACGGTCAGCCCTCGGCCGATGCCGGTGAGGACGGCACGACCGGCGACGACGGCGACGGCACCGACGACGAGGACGGCGTCGCCTTCACCTCCCTCCTCGTCCCCGGCGAGACCGTGACGCTGGACGTGACGGCCTCGGCCTCGGGCCTGCTCAACGCCTGGCTCGACCTCAACGGCGACGGCGACTGGGCCGATGCCGGCGAACAGATCTTCACGGACGAGGCGCTCGCCGCCGGCGTCAACAGCCTCTCGTTCACGCTCCCGGCCACGGCCACCCCGGGCCTCACCTTCGCCCGCTTCCGCGCCGACACCGGCGGCGGCCTCTCCTACGACGGACTCGCCAACGACGGCGAAGTCGAGGATTATCAGGCCGCCATCGAGAGCCTCGACTTCGGCGATGCGCCGGACCCGACGTACCCGACGCTCCTGGCCAGCGACGGCGCCCGCCACGTGATCGACGGCGTGCTCTTCCTCGGAAGCACGATCGACGCCGACGCCGACGGCCAGCCCTCGGCCGATGCCGGCGACGATGGCACGACCGGCGACGACGGCGACGGCACCGACGACGAAGACGGCGTCGTCTTCACCTCGCCCCTCCAGCCCGGCCTGACGGTCTCCGTCGAGGTGACGGCCTCAGCCTCCAGCCTCCTCAACGCCTGGATCGACTACAACGCCGACGGCGACTGGGGCGATGCCGGCGAGCAGATCTTTACGGACGAGCCGCTCGCGGCCGGCGTCAACAGTCTTTCCTTCACCGTCCCCGGCGGCGCCACCATCGGCGACACGTTCGCGCGCTTCCGCGCCGATACCGGCGGCGGCCTCGCCGTCACCGGCCTCGCGAATGACGGCGAGGTGGAGGACTACCAGGTCACGATCATGGACGCCCCGGACCTCGCCGCCACGAAGGCCGACCAGATCCTCGCCGACGACGGCGACGGCGAGGCCGACCCGGGTGAGACGATCCGCTACACCATCGCCATCACCAACAGCGGCGGCGACGCGCTCAATACGGTCTTCACCGACACACCCGGCGCCAACACGACCCTGGTCGTCGGCTCCGTGACGACTTCGCAGGGGACCGTCACCACCGGCAACACCGCCGGCGACACGTCCGTCACCGTCGATCTCGGCACGGTCACCAGCGGCGGCACGCCCGACGCCACGATCACGTTCGACGTGCTCGTCGACGATCCCTTCCCTGCCGGCATCCCGGAAGTCATCAACCAGGGCGAGGTCACGGCCTCGAACGCGCCCGGCCCGGTAGCGACCGACGACCCCGGCACCGGCGCGCCCGACGACCCGACCGTCACGCCGGTCGACAACCCGGCCAAGGTCGTCATCAACGAGATCGACTACGACCAGCCGACGCCGCCCGCGAGCGACGAGGCCGAGTTCATCGAGCTGAAGAACGTGGGCACCGTGCCCGTCGATCTCGCCGACCTCGACCTCGTGCTGGTCAACGGGGACGCCGGCGGCGCCGTGATCTACGACACGATCACGCTGCCGAGCACGACGCTCGCCGTGGGCGAGTACTTCGTCATCTGCGGGAATGCCGCGAATGTCGAGAACTGCGACCTCGACGTGACGCCGGACGTCAACCTGATCCAGAACGGCGCGCCGGACGCCGTGGCGCTCGTGGCGCCCGCCGGCACGACGACCTACGTCCACGACACCGTCAGCTACGAAGGCACCCCGGGCGATCCGTACACCGAGCCCTCCGGCGGCGCCGGCGCCCCGGCCGACCCCGCCGCGCCCGGCCCCAACAGCCCGGACGACGACAAGGGCATCTCGCGCGTGGACCTCGGCGGCGCCGATCCGAACGACAAGCCGGATACCGACAACAACGCCGCCGACTTCGCCGTCGCCTGCATCACGCCCGGCGAGGCGAACACCACCAAGACGAGCAACTGCGCCCGGCCCGTCTTCGACGTCACCAAGACCGACGAAGTGCTCGACGCCGACCTGGAGGCCAACCCCGGCGACACGCTCAAGTACACCGTCGAGATCGAGAACAACGGCGGGACGGGCCTGAATACGGTCTTCACCGACACGCTGGAGACGAACCTCACGCTCGTCGTCGGCTCGGTGATGACCTCGCAGGGGACCGTCACCAGCGGCAACACGCCGGGAGACACCGCCGTGGGCGTCGCCCTCGGCGACCTCGACAACACGGGCGGCACGCCGGTCGTGATCATGTTCGAGGCGTCGATCAACCGGCCCTTCCCCGCCTTCGTGGACTCCGTCCGCAACCAGGGCTTCGTCGATGCCGATAATCTCGACACCGGCCGTGTGCCGAGCGACGATCCGGATACCGGCGCCGCCGGAGACTCGACGGCCACCGAGGTCGTCGCCGTGCCCGACCTGCGGGCGACCAAGACCGACGAGGTGCTCGACGCGGACCTGGAGGCCAACCCCGGCGACACGCTCAAGTATACCGTCGCGGTGACGAACTTCGGCGACCAGGACGCCGCCGGCGTGGTCTTCTCGGACACCCTCGCGGCGAACCTCCAGCTCGTGCCGGGCTCGGTGATGACCACGCAGGGGACCATCGCCGAAGGGCCGAACGACTTCACCGTGGACCTCGGCACCGTCGCCGGAGACACCGCCTCGGTGACCATCATGTTCGAGGCCGAGATCGCCTTCCCGTTGCCGGCCGGCGTCGATTCGGTCTATAACCAGGGCCGCGTCACCGCCGCCAACCAGGGCGACGTGCTCACCGACGACCCGGACACCGGCGCCGCCGGAGACTCGACGGCCACCGAGGTCGTCGCCGCGCCCGACCTCGTCGCGAGCAAAACCGACGGGCGGACCACGGCGATTCCCGGCGAGACGCTGACCTACACGATCAGCTACGAGAACGACGGCGATCAGGACGCCACCGGCGTGACCCTCAAGGAGACCGTGCCGGTGGGCACCACGAGCGGCACAAACCCCGGCTGGGAGGTCGGTAGCGCCGGCAGCGGCACCGCGTGCGACGCCCAGCCGGCGGGCACGATGTGCTTCTTCACCGTGGGCGCGCTCGCCGCCGGAGACAGCCTCACCGTAGACTTCGTCGTCGACCTCGACAACCCCGCCGGGGCGGGCGTCGAGGTCATCACGAACACGGCCTCGATCTCGGACGACGCGGCCAACGGCCCCGACCCGAACCCCGGCGACAACACGACCACCGACACTACGACCCTCGACGCCTCGGCGCAGGTCTCGGCGACGAAGGTGGACGTGCTCCTCGTCGATACGGACGGCGACGGGAAGGCCGACCCGGACGACACGATCCGCTACACGATCGTCATCACCAACGACGGCGACCAGGACGTGGCCGACGTCGTCCTCACCGACCTCCCCGGCACCGGGACAACGCTCGTCGTCGGCTCGGTGACGACCACGCAGGGGACCATCGTCAGCGGCAACACCGCCGGAGACACGTCCGTCGAGGTGGATCTGACGACGATCGACGGCGAGCCCAACCCCTTCGCCCCGCTCGCCTCGGCGACCGTCACCTTCGACGTCACCGTGGACAATCCCTTCCCCGCGTCCTCGGCCTTCGTCGAGAACCAGGGGACCGTGGCGTTCACCGGCGAGGGCGGCCCCGAAGACACCGTCACGGACGATCCCGACACGCCCGAGCCGCTCGACCCGACGCGCACGCCCGTCGACCGCGCCGCCGACCTGGAGCTGACCAAGACCGCCTCCTCGCCCACGCCCGACTTCGGCGGCGAGGTCGTCTTCACGCTCACGCTGACCAACGACGGACCCACGACGCCGGCCGGCGCCACCGTCGAGGACGTCCTGCCCGAGGGCCTGGCCTTCGTCTCGGCCACGGCCACGAGCGGCGCCTACGACGCCGAGAACGGCGTCTGGGAAAACATCGCGGTGGCCGCCGGTGCGAGCGAGACGCTGATGATCACGGCCCGCGTCGAGACCACCGCGCCGGTGACGAACACCGCCGAGGTCGTCAAGGCGACGCTGCCGGACCCGGACTCGACCCCGGGTGACGGCGCGGGTGATGACTACGCCGAGGTCACCATCACCCCGGTGGCGGCCGACCTGTCGCTGGAGAAGGACGTCGAGGTCTTCACCGAGCTGCCCCGCGTGCCGGGCCAGCCGCAGCGGCTCGAGGTGACGTTCCTCGTGGCCGTGACCAACCTCGGCC
>JAWWAN010000009.1:0-18327 GCA_033721675.1 Rhodothermales bacterium
CGCGCGGCGCCATCGGGCAGCCCGCCCGCCCCGCCCACTTCAAGATCACCACCGCCGACGGACGCCCGCTCGACTTCACCTACCGGGACGTCAACAACGACCGGACGGTGAGCCTGCCGGGCGAGCTGATCGACGTGTTCACGCCCGTGGCCGAGGGCACGTCGGCGAGCCAGGTGGCGTGGCGGTTCGAGGCCGTGGGGGATGCCCAGCGGCCGCCCGGCGCCGGGGACGTCTTCCGCCTGGCCGTGGACGTCCCCTTCGGCCCGGAGGACGCCTTCACCTTCACCACCCGAGGTGCCTTCCTCGACGCGACGCGCGCCGCCGACGCCTTCGCTGAGGAGAAGCCGTACGTGGTGCCGAACCCGTACGTGGCCTCGGCCAGCTTCGAGCCGGAGCGCTTCGCCACGAGCGGGCGGGGCGAGCGGCGCCTGGAGTTCCGCGCCATCCCCGCCGGCGCCGTCATCCACATCTACACCGTGCGCGGCGAACTCGTGCAGACGCTCCGGCACGACGGCTCCATCGCGGGCGTCGTGCCGTGGAACCTGCGGACGAAGGACAACCTCGACGTGGCGCCCGGCCTGTACGTCTTCCACGTCGACGCCGGCGCGGCCGGCGAGCACGTAGGCAAGTTCGCCATCATCAAATAGCAGGGGGGACGGCGCGATGCACCCGAGAACAGTCTTTTCAGCGGCCCTCCTCGCCCTGGTGCTGGTGGCGGGCAGCGTTCCGGCCGGCGCCCAGACGAAGACCGGCACGACGGTGGGCCAGTTCATGCTGATCGAGCCGAGCGCGCGCGCGGCGGCGATGGGCAACGCGGGCGTCTCGACCTACGGCGAGGTGCTGGCCGCCTTCTACAACCCCGGCGCCCTCGGCCACATGGAACGCTCCGGCGCCCAGTTCACCTACAGCGCGTGGCTGGCCGACATCACGTACAACTACGCCGCCGTGGGCGTGCGCGTGGGCGGTGCCAGCACCCTCCTGCTCACCGTCACCGCCCTCTCCTCCGGCGAGATCGACGTCCGCACCCCCGAGCAGCCGCAGGGGACGGGCGAGCGGTACACGGTCTCCAACCTCGCCTTCGGGCTGGGCTACAGCCGCCGCATCACCGACCGCTTCGCCGCCGGGCTCCAGGTGAAATACTTGCGCGAGACGATCTGGCACAGCCACCTCGACGCCGTCGCGCTCGACTTCGGCGTGCTCTACCGGTTGCCCTTCGGCACCTACCTCGGCGCCAGCCTCTCCAACTTCGGCACGCGCGGCGCCTACGACGGGCGCGACCTCCGGATCCGCTTCGACCGCGACCCGGACCGCTTCGGCGACAACAGCAGCCTGCCGGCGGCGCTGGAGACCGAGGAGTTCGCCCTGCCCGTCCTCTTCCGCGTCGGCCTGGGCATCCCGATGGACGTCACTCCCTTCAGCCGCCTGCACCTCGTCGTCGACGCCTTCCAGCCCAGCGACAACACCGAGAGCATCAGCCTGGGCGCCGAGTGGACGTTCTACGACCTGCTCGCGGTGCGCGGCGGCTACCAGCACCTCTTCCAGCAGGACTCCGAGTTCGGCCTGACCTTCGGCGGCGGGCTCCGCTACGACCTGGCCGCCGACTACGGCTTCCGGTTCGATTATGCCTGGGCCGCCCACGAGAGCCTGGGCAGCACCCACCGCCTCACCGTCGGCGTCGGCTTCTAGCACCGACCGATCCGCTCCTTCGACCTCGCCCCCGTATGCGGCTTCCATGCGCCACGCTGACGCTCGCTCTGGTGCTGCTCGCGCCGGGCAGGGCGGCGGCGCAGACCGCGACCGTGCTCTTCGACGAAGACGACGCCGCCGGCGCGGACTATCGCGAGGCGTCCGCCGGTTTCGCCGAGGCGGGCGATTCGCTGACCCTCGCCGGGCCGGACGCAGACAAGATGCCGGTGGTGGGTGGGCAGGCGTTCCGCGGCGCCACGAGCGGCCTGCTGGAGTACCGGCACGCCGGGGGCGGCGCCTGGACCCTGGACATCGCGGCGGACGGCTTTTCTTCCGTAGACCTCGCGGACGCCGACAGCCTCGTCTTCTTCCTCAACGGCCCGCTGCCCGTGGCGGGGCCGGATCTCCCCCGCTTCGCCCTCGTCGATGCCGACGGCCGCGCGACGGCCCGGCTCGGCGTGACGACCGGCGGGATCATCGGCCTGAACGCCTTCCGGAGCGGCTTCGAGGCCGGCAGCACCACAGACGCCCGCCTGCGCGCCGAATACCTCGAAGCGCTGCCGCCCACCACGGTCCGCCCCGGCTATCCCGAAGACCTGCTCGTCACGTTCTCCGATGCCGTCCTGGACACCTCGCGGGCCGTTATCGGGGCGCCCGGCGTGCCGGCGAAGTTTCGGGTCGAGACGGCCTTCACCGGCCTGCGGCTCGCCTTCAGCTTCAGCGACCTCGACGGCGACTCGACGCTCGGTGCCGCCGCCGAGTTCATCGACGTCTTCACGCCGGAGGAGGAAGGGTCTGGCCGCCAGCGCCCGGCGTGGCGGCTGACGGTGGTGGCGGAGGGCGCTGCGCCCCCCGGCCCGGGCGACGTCTACCGCCTCGCCGTCAACAACGGCGGGCTGGACGGCGACCCCGCCACGTGGCAGCGCATCGGCGTATCGCTCCGCGACTTCGGCCCGCCCGGAGACGTGGACTTCGGCCGAATCCAGCGCATCCGCTTCAGCCAGGGCGCGAGCGCGACGGGCCTGCGGACGCTCTGGGTGGATTACGTGGCCGGCATCGACCGGGGCGCGGATCCGGGCGGGCCGCCGGCGCCGGTCTTCACCGCCCAGCCCGGCGATTCGAGCGTCGTGCTGCGGTGGGCGCCGGTGGCGGGCGCCACGGGCACCCACGTCTACCGCCAGGCCGCGCCGGGGCAGCCCTTCGAGCGCCTCACCACCCGCCCCGCGCGCGAGCCCCACTTCGCCGACCTCGACGCACGGAACGGAACGGCGTACCACTACGTCCTCCGCTCCCTCGGTTCCGGCGGTGCGCCGGGGCCGGACTCGGCTCCCCTGGCTGCGGCGCCGCGTGCCGGCCTGCCGGATGCGTACCTCGACCTCCTCGCCGAGACCGCGTTCGCCTATTTCTGGACCGAGGCCAACCCCGCCAACGGGCTGGTCAAGGACCGAAGCACGGCCGGCTCGGCGTCGAGCATCGCGGCGGTGGGCTTCGGGCTGTCGGCCATCACCGTGGGCATCGACCGGGGCTGGATCACGCGGGAAGAAGGCGTCGCCCGCGTGCTCGCCACGCTGGAGTTCTTCGCCTCGTGCCCGCAGGGCGAGGGTACCTCCGGCACGTGCGGCTATCGGGGATTCTTCTACCACTTCCTCGACATGCAGACCGGCCTGCGTGCCGGCACCAACGAGCTGTCTACCATCGACACCGCGCTGCTGCTCGGCGGCGTCCTCCACGCGGGCGCGTACTTCGACGGGAGCACGGCCGACGAGCAGCGTATCCGGGATCTGGCCGACGCCCTCAACGCACGCGTCGAGTGGGACTGGGCGGCGCCGCGCGCACCGCTCGTGGCGCTCGGCTGGCGTCCGGAGACCGGCTTCATCGGCTTCGACTGGCGCGGCTACAACGAGGCGATGCTGCTCTACGTGCTCGCCCTCGGCTCGCCCACCCACCCGCTCCCGCCCGCCGCGTGGGACGCCTGGACGAGCACCTACGTCTGGGCGACGCACTACGGGATCGACTTCGTCCAATTCCCGCCCCTCTTCGGCCACCAGTACAGCCACGTCTGGATCGACTTCCGCGGCATCCCGGACGCCTACATGCGTGCGAAGGGGATCGACTACTTCGAGAACAGCCGCCGCGCCACGCTCGCCAACCGCGCCTATGCCATCGCCAACCCGCGCGGCTACCCGAACTACGGCCCCGACGAGTGGGGCCTGACCGCCTCCGACGATCCGTTCGGCTACCGCGCCCACGGCGCCCCGCCCGCCCAGAGCGACAACGGCACCCTCACGCCGACGGCAGCGGGCGGCTCGTTCGCCTTCACCCCGGCGGAATCGGCGACCGCGCTGCGCACCTTCTACCGGCGCTACCGGGACGACCTCTGGGGGCCGTACGGCCTCCGCGACGCCTATAACGTCCGTGAGAACTGGTTCGCCACGGATTACCTGGGCATCGACCAGGGGCCGATCCTGCTGATGATCGAGAACGAACGCACCGGCGCGATCTGGGAGCGCTTCATGACCGTCGAGGCCGTGCAGCGGGGCCTGGAACGTGCCGGCTTCGACCTCTCGGTCGCGGCCGGTGACCCGGCGGAGGCGCGGGCCGTGCCGGTGCTTGGCGACGTCTACCCCAACCCGTTCCGCGGCGCGGCGCGCATCCCCTACACCGTGCCGGCGCCGGGGCCGGTGCGGGTCTCCGCCTACGACGTGCTGGGCCGCCGCGTGGCCCTGCTGGCCGACGGCATCCACCCGGCCGGCACGTACGCGATCCTCTGGGCCGCCGAAGGGATGGCGAGCGGCGTCTACCTGATCCGCCTCGAAGCGGCCGGGCGCGTCCGCACGCGGCCCGTGGTGCTCCTCCGGTAACCCTTATCGCGGTATCGCCATGTACATTCGCTACCGTTTCCTGCTGCTCGTGCTGGCCGGAGTGCTCCCGCTCCAGGCGCACGCACAGCCCACCGCCTACCGCGACGCCCGCGAAGACGCCTTCGTCGATTCGCTCCTCGCGCGGATGACGGTCGAGGAAAAGCTGGGCCAGCTCACCCAGTACACCGGCCGCTGGTCTGTCACCGGCCCGACCGTGCCGCAGGGCGGCGAGGAGGAGCTGCGCGCCGGGCGGATCGGCTCGTTCCTCAACATCATCGGCGCCGAGCCGACGCACCGGATCCAGCGGATGGCCGTCGAGGAGTCGCGGCTGGGCATCCCGCTCCTCTTCGGGCACGACGTCATCCACGGCTTCCGGACGATCTTCCCCGTGCCCCTCGCCGAGACGGCGACGTGGAACCCCGAGGCCGTCGAGCACGCCGCCCGCATCGCCGCGCGCGAGGCGTCGGCGTCCGGCGTCCACTGGACGTTCGCGCCGATGGTCGATATCGCCCGCGACGCCCGCTGGAGCCGCATCGTCGAGGGCAGCGGCGAGGATCCGTACCTCGGCAGCGTGATGGCCGCCGCCCGCGTGCGCGGCTTCCAGGGGGACGATCTCGCCGCCGACACGACGCTCCTCGCCACGGCCAAGCACTTCGCGGCCTACGGCGGCGCCGAGGCCGGGCGCGACTACAACGTCGTGGACATTTCCGAGCGGACGCTCCGCGAGGTCTACCTGCCCCCCTTCAAGGCCGCCATCGACGCCGGCGTGCAGACGCTCATGTCCGCCTTCAACGAGATCGGCGGCGTGCCCGCCACCGGCAGCCGCCACCTCATGACCGACATCCTGCGGGGGGAATGGGGCTTCGACGGCTTCGTCGTGGCGGACTACACAGCCGTCTGGGAGCTGATGCACCACGGCGTCGCCGCCGACAGCGCCGAGGCCGGCCGCCGCGCGCTCGCCGCCGGCGTGGACATGAGCATGGTGGACGGCATCTACATCCGTAACCTGCCCCCCCTCGTCGCTTCGGGCGCGCTGCCGATGGGCGTCGTCGACGAAGCCGTGCGGCGGGTGCTGCGGGCCAAGTACCGAGCGGGCCTGTTCGAGGACCCGTACCGCTACGGCAGCCCCGAACGCGAGGCCGCGACCCACCTGGCGCCCGCGCACCGCGCCTTCGCCCGCGAGGTCGCGCGGCAGGCCATCGTGTTGCTCAAGAACGACGGCACGCTGCCGCTCTCCAAAGACCTCGGCCGCCTCGCCGTCATCGGCGCGCTCGCGGCCGATTCGCTCTCGGCGCTCGGCTCGTGGGCGGCGGCCGGCCGGTGGGAAGACGCCGTCCCGATCCTTGCCGGCATCCGCGCCGCCCTGCCCGAGGCGGACGTCCGCTACGCGCCCGGCTACCCCGCCCCGCCGCGCGGCGGCTTCCACCAGATCGTCGAGGCCATGCTGAGCGAAGACACCTCCGGCCACGACGCGGCCGTGCGGCTCGCCGCAGAGGCCGACGCCGTCGTGCTCGTCCTCGGCGAGCACCGCGAGCTGACGGGCGAAGCCGCCAGCCGCGCGCGCATCGACCTGCCCGGCGCCCAGCTCGAACTGGCCCGGCGCGTGATCGCAGCGGCCGGCGAGAAGCCCGTCGTGGTGCTCATCACGAGCGGACGCCCCCTCGCCCTCGGCGCGCTCGACGCGGTGGCCCCGGCAATCCTCGACGTGTGGCACCTCGGCGTCGAGATGGGGCCGGCCGTCGCCGACGTGCTCTTCGGCGACGCGAACCCGAGCGGCAAGCTGCCCGTCACGTTCCCGTACGTCACCGGCCAGGAGCCGCTCTACTACAACCGCCGGCAGACCGGCCGCCCGCACGACGTACCCGGCGCCAACGACAAATACGTCTCGCGCTACATCGACGTGCCCGTCGAGCCGCTCTACCCGTTCGGCCACGGCCTCAGCTACACCACGTTCGGCTACGAGAATCTCCGCCTCAGCGCCCGCGAGATCGGGATGGACGGCGCGCTGACGGTCCGGGTGGACGTGGCGAACACGGGCGGCCGCGCCGGCGCCGAGGTCGTGCAGCTCTACGTCCGCGACGAGGTCGGCAGCGTCACCCGTCCGCTCCAGGAGCTGAAAGGGTTCGAGCGGATCGAGCTGGCGCCGGGCGAGACGCGCACCGTCGCGTTTAGGCTCCGCCCGGAAGATCTGCGCTTCTGGGGGCCGGGCGACGCCTGGACCGTCGAGCCGGGCTTCTTCACCGTCATGGTCGGCGGCTCGTCGGCCGAGACGCTCACCACGCGCTTCGAACTGACCGACGAATGACGATGCTCCCCCGTTGCCTCTTCCTCGGGCTCGCCGCCTTGCTGCTGACGGCTTCGGCGCTCGCCCAGCCGGCCAACGTCGTCCTGATCCTCTCGGACGATCACCGCTACGACTTCTTCAGCGCGCATCCGAACGCGCCGCGTTTCCTCCAGACGCCCGGCATGGACCGGATGGCGGCCGAGGGCGTGCACCTCAAGAACGCCTTCGTGACGACCGCGCTCTGCTCGCCCAGCCGCGCCTCGATCCTGACCGGCCAGTACGCCCACAACCACGGCGTCGTCGACAACACGAGCGAGATCCCCGAGGGCACGCGCTTCTTCCCCGAAGACTTGCAGGACGACGACATCGCGACGGCCTGGGTGGGCAAGTGGCACATGGGTGAGTCCGACGACCGGCCCCGGCCCGGCTTCGACCGCTGGGTGAGTTTCCGCGGGCAGGGCCGCTACTACGACCCCGTCCTCAACGTCGACGGCGAGCGCGTCGAACGCGAAGGCTACACGACCGACATCCTGACCGACTACGCGCTCGACTGGCTCCGCGACCGCGACGGCGGCGATCCGTTCTTCCTCGTCCTCTCGCACAAGGCCGTCCACGCCGAGTTCAACCCCGCCGAGCGCCACCGGGGCGCCTATGCCGACATCGCCATCCCCTACCCGGAGACGATGGCGCTCACCGAGGCCAACTACGCCGGCAAGCCCCACTGGGTGCGCGCCCAGCGCGGGAGCTGGCACGGCGTCGACTACATGTTCCACGGCGACCTCGGCCTCGGCCTCTCCGGCTTCGACAACTTCTACCGCCGCTACGTCGAGACCCTGCTGGCGCTCGACGAGAGCGTCGGGCGCGTCATCGACTACCTGGACGAGAGCGGGCTGGCCGAGAACACGCTCGTCCTCTACCTGGGCGACAACGGCTTCCTCCTCGGCGAGCACGGCCTGATCGACAAGCGCAACGCCTACGAAGAATCCATCCGCGTGCCGATGCTGGCCTGGGCGCCGGGCTGGATCCGGCCCGGATCGGTCGTCGACGATCTCATCCGCAACATCGACCTCGCCCCGACCTTCCTCGAACTCTTCGGGACGGAGACCGACATCGCGATGGACGGGCAATCGTTCCTCCCGATCCTGCGCGACGCCGCCCCGCCGGATGCCACCGCCACGCCCTCGGCGGAAGTAGGCGGCGACCGCGAGTTTCTCTACGAATACTACTGGGAGCACGCCTTCCCGCACACCCCGACGACGTTCGCCCTGCGCGGCGACCGCTACAAGTACATCTACTACCACGGCGTCTGGGATACGGCCGAGCTGTACGACCTCCAGAACGACCCGCAGGAGCGCTTCAACCTGGTGGACATGCCCGGCTTCCGGGACATCGCCGACGGGATGCGCGAGCGGCTCTTCGACCGGCTCCAGGCCGAGGATGCCATGCGTGTGCCGATGCGGCGGGGGAGCTGGAAGGCCGGCGAGCGGCTGCTCTACGACTGATGCGGCGGGGGGTCTTCCATAGCGTCTGCTGCCTGCTGCTCCTGGCCGCCTGCGAACCCGCACGCGAGGCCCCGCTCGCCGAGGCACCGCCCGCGCCCGAAGGCATGGTCTACGTCCCCGGCGGCACCACCCGCATCGGCGCCGACGACGGGCTGCCGGACGAGGCGCCGCCGTTCGAGGCCGCCGTCGCGCCGTTCTTCCTGGACCGCTCGCCCGTCACCGTCGCCCGCTTCCGCGGCTTCGCCGAGGCGACGAGGCACGAGACGGAGGCCGAGCGCTTCGGCGACGCCGGCGTCTTCGACCTGGAGGCGCGCGCCTGGACGCTGCGCCGGGGCGCGACGTGGCGGCAGCCCCTCGGGCCGGGCGCGCCGCCCGCCGAGGACGATCACCCCGTCACGCAGGTCTCGTGGAACGACGCCGCCGCGTTCTGCGCGTGGGACGGCAAGCGCCTGCCGACGGAGGTCGAGTGGGAGCACGCCGCCCGCGCCGCCACCGACCAGCGCGCCCGCTACGCCTGGGGCCACGCCCTCGTCGTCGGGGGCGTGCCGCAGGCCAACACGTGGACCGGCGAGTTCCCCGTCCGCAATACCGCTGCCGACGGCTATCGCTACACCTCACCCGTCGGGGCCTTCGGGGAGACGGCCCTCGGCCTGACCGACCTGGGCGGTAACGTCTGGGAATGGACGGCGGACTGGTACCGCCCGTACGCAGACCGCGCGCGGCCTTTCGTGCCGACCCCCGAGAGCGAGCGGGTGCAGCGCGGGGGGTCGTTCATGTGCCACGCCAGCTACTGCCACGGCTACCGCGTCTCCGGCCGCTCCCACTCGACGCCGGAGACGAGTCTCTTCCACGTCGGCTTCCGGTGTGCCCGGGACCTGGAGGTGCCATGAGCCGGCGCGGCGGTCATAGCCTGTGGGCCATGCTGGCGCTCGGCCTGGCGCTGGCCGCCGGGGCGCGCGCGCAGCCCGTCGCGGTCGAGCATCTCGCCATCGACCTCGCGCCCGCCGACGGCACGCTGACGCTCCGCGTGCTCGGAGAGGCCGGGCGGGTCGTCTACCAGACCACGGCCGGGCTCCACCTCGGCGGCCTCCGGCAGGACGGCTGGCAGGCGATAGCGCCGGGCCGCTGGCAGAACGACGCGCTCGTCCTGACCGTCGAAGCCCTCGGCCCCCGCACGCTCGCCGTCACCTGGACACCCCGCGACGCGGCAGTCTACGACTTCGATCTGCTCGTCGAAAGTGACAACCCGACGCGCTACTACGGCACCGGCGAGCGCTTCAACGCCCTCAACCAGCGCGGTTACACACTCCCCATCGTCACCGACGACCGCTACGGCAACAAAGGCGTCGGCACCCACAAGCCGATCCCGTTCGTGATGAGCTCGCGCGGCTTCGGCCTCTGGATCGACAGCTTCGCGCCCGGCGTCTTCGACCTGAGCGCGACCGAGCGCTTCGTCTCCCGCTTTCGCTTCCGCGACGATCGCTTCCGCGTCGTCTTCTTCGGCGGGCCGGGCATGGCGGACATCCTCGACGCCTTCACCGCGCAGACCGGCCGGCCGCCGGTGCCGCCGCCGTGGGCCTTCGGCCTCTGGAAGAGCCGGGACGTGCACCACAACCAGGATTCGGTGATGGTCGATGTCGACAAGCTCCGCCAGCACGGCATCCCGGCGTCCGTGATCGTCCTCGACAGCCCGTGGGAGACCGGCTACAACGACTTTACCGTTAACACGCAGCAATTCCCCGAACCGGAGGCGATGTTCGCGCGGATCGAGGCGAGGGGCTTTTACCTCTGCCTCTGGCTGACGCCGTTCGTCAACAGCCGCAACGTCCTCGACATGGCCGGCATCGACCCCACGACGCGCACCTTCGCCGAAGCCGCCGAGGCCGGCTTCTTGGTCGAGGACCGCAGCGGCGCCGTGGCCGAGAGCGACTGGTGGAAGGGGCGTGGCGGCCTCGTCGATTTCACCGATCCCGAGGCCGTCGCGTGGTGGCACGCGCAGCTCGCCAAGACGAAAGCCACCGGCGCCCGCGCCTTCAAGGCCGACGACGGCGAGGGCAACTTCGTCCCGGACGCCGTCTTCCACGACGGCACGCCCGCCGGGAAGATGCAAAACCGCTACGCCGCCCTCTACGACAGCGTCATGCAGGCATACATCGACGACCACCTCGGCGGCGACGGCGTGCTCATCACCCGCACCGGCTACACCGGCACCCAGCAGTATCCGTTCTCGTGGGCCGGCGACAACCGGGGCGACTTCTCGTTCGGCGACGGGCTGCCGTCGGTGATCCTCGCCGGGCAGAACGCGGCGCTCTCCGGCATCCCGCTCTGGGGCTCCGACATCGCCGGCTACGCCGGGCCGGCGCCGGACCGCGAGGTCTTCATCCGATGGACCCAGTTCGGCGCCTTCAGCCCGTTCATGCAGGTCCACATGACCTCCAACCTCGGCCCGTGGGACTTCGACGCCGAGACCCTCGCGATCTTCCGCGACTTCACGCGCCTGCGGACGCAGCTCTTCCCCTACCTCTACGACGCCGTCCACGAGGCCGCGCGCCGCGGAATGCCCGTCATCCGCCCGATGGCGCTCGCCTTCCCCGGCGACCCCGTCGCGCCGAGGCACATCTACCAGTACCTCTTCGGGCCGGATCTGCTCGTCGCGCCCATGTACCAGCCCGGCACGCACCGCGCCGTCTACCTGCCCGAGGGCACGTGGCACGACTTCTGGACGGGCGCCCGCCACGAGGGCCCGCAGACGCTCGAAGTGCACGCCCCGCTGGACCGGATGCCCCTCTTCGCCCGCGCCGGGGCGATCCTGCCGCGGCTGCCCGAGGACGTCGAGACGCTCATCGCCCGCCACGCGCGGATGGACGACGACATCGCCGCGCTCGACGCCCGGCGCGAGCTACACGTCTGGCCCGGGGCGTCCGGCCGCCTCGTCACCTACGACGGCCTCAGCGCGGCGCTCGCCGGAACGACGCTGCGGGTCGCCTCGACCACGCCGCGCCCGCTCGCCATCCATCTGCTGCACCGACGGGTAAAGCCGGACGGCCCGCGCGGCGCCGAGGTGCGGTACGACATGGCGCAGAACCGCACGATCATCGCGTTCGAGCGCTTCGAGGGCGAGCAGGTCATCACGTGGGCGGAGGAGGCACCGTGAGGCATCTGCGGGTTCATATCCCCCTGCTCCTCGGCTTGCTGGTGGCCCTGCCGGTTACGGGCCAGACGCGGGTGCGCGTGACGGTCAACGACGGCTGGCGCTTCGCCGAGGGCGAGCACGCCGGCGCCGAAACCCCGGCGTTTGCGGACAGCGCGTGGCGGCGCGTCGATCTGCCGCACACCTGGAACGTCGAGGATGCCTTCGACAAGGCGCCCGGCTACCGGCGCGGTGTGGGCTGGTACCGGCGCCCCCTCGTGCTCGACGAAGCCGTGCGCGGCCGGCGGCTGTTCCTCTACTTCGAGGGCGCCAACCAGGTGGCCGACGTCTTCGTCAATGGGCACCACCTCGGGCAACACATCGGCGGGTATACCGCCTTCGTCTTCGACGTGACGGACTACGTCTCGTTCGACGCGCCGAACGTGGTCGCCGTGCGCGTCGACAACCGCCACGATCCCGACATCCCACCGCTCGATGCCGACTTCACGTTCTACGGCGGGATCTACCGCGACGTGTGGCTCGTCGCCACGGCGCCCGTCCACGCCGACCTGCTCGACCACGCCGGGCCGGGTGTCTACGTGGACACGCCCGAGATCACCGAGCAGGCCGCGACCGTGCGCGTGCGGGCGCGCGTCACGAACGACGGCCCGGAAGCCGTGGACGCACTGGTGCGTCATCGGGTGATCGATGCCGAGGGGCAGCCCGTCGCCAGCGTGGAAACCGGGCAGCGCGTGGCGGCCGGCGCCACCGAGATCGTCATTTCGGAAACGACCCTCCCGAATCCGCGCCGCTGGTCGCCGGAGGCCCCGTATCTCTACCACGTCCTCACGGAAGTCCATGCGGGCGGGGAGCTCGCAGACGTGGTGACGGTCCCGCTCGGCATCCGCGCGGTGGCGGCCGATGGCGGCGGCTTCTACCTCAACGGCGCGCCGTACCCGCTCGTCGGGACGAACCGGCACCAGGATTTCCCCGGGCTGGGCAGCGCGCTGCCGGACGGCCACCACCGGCGCGACGTGCAGCTCGTCAAGGACACCGGCTTCAACTTCCTCCGCCTGGCGCACTACCCGCAGGACCCCGCCGTGCTGGAAGCCACCGACCGCCTCGGGCTCGCCGTCTGGGAGGAGATCCCGCTCGTCAACACGATCACGATGAGCGAGGCATTCGCCGAGAACGCGGAGCGGATGCTGGTCGAGATGATCCGCCAGCATTACAACCACCCGTCCGTCGTCCTCTGGGGGCTGATGAACGAGATCCTGCTGCGCAAGCCGAGGCCGATGCCGGAGGGCTACCTCGAGGCCGTGCACGCCCTCGCCGAGCGCCTGCAGGCCGCCGCCCGCCGTGAGGACCCGTCGCGCCCCACCGCGCTGGCCGTCTCGTACCACGAGGTCTACGACGGCTCCGGCGTCTCGGGCGTGGCCGACGTCCTCGGGATGAACCTGTACTTCGGCTGGTACTACGAGCGCTTCGAGGATTTCGGGCCGTTTCTCGACAGCCTCCACGCCGCCCACCCCGAGCGGCCGCTCTTCGTGAGCGAGTACGGCGCCGGCAGCGACGAGCGCGTCCACGCCCGCCGGCCCGTCGCCTTCGACTTCTCCTCCGAGCACGCGCAGAACTACCACCGCAGCAGCCTCGCCCAGATCCGGGCGCGCCCTTACCTCGCCGGCAGCGCCGTCTGGAACCAGTTCGACTTCGGCTCGGCGCACCGGCAGGACACCAAGAACGCGATCAACCAGAAGGGCCTCTATTTCTTCGACCGCACGCCCAAAGACATCGCCTTCTACTACCGCGCCGTCCTCACCGGCGAGCCCGTGCTCCACCTCGAACGCGAGCATCGCCACCGCGCCACCCGGTCTCCGGAGGACGCCGTGCACCCCGTCCTCGTCTACACCAACGCCGACGGCGTGGCGCTGCGGCACGGCGGCGTGACGAGCGGCGAGCAGGTGCCCGCCGGGGGCGTCGCCCGCTTCGTCGTGCCTCTCGTGCCCGGCGCGAACCCCATCGAGGCCGTCGGCCGGTGGGGCACGGAGACGCGGACCGACCGGGTCGTCATCGATCTCGCGGTGCAGGATTCGGCCGCCGCCCTTCGCGCGGTCAACGTGGGCGCGGCGTACGACTTCGTAGATCCGACCGGGCTGGTGTATCTTGCCGATCCGCGCGCCATCCCCGGCGCCGGAGGGGGCGCGCGGCGCATCCACCACCGGATCTATGGCACCGACGACGATCCACGCTTCCAGGCCTTCAGGGAAGGCATCGACGCGCTGGAGGCCCTGCCGCCGGGCGCGTATGAGCTCACCTTCGGCTTCATGGAGCCGACCCACGAGGCCGCCGGGATGCGGGTTTTCTCCGTCTTCGTGGGCGATATTCCCGTCCTCTCCGACCTCGACCTCGCGGCGGCAGCCGGGCGGTGGACGGCGCTCGAACGGAAAGTCCACGTCGTCGTGCCGCCGTCGTCCGCGCCACTCCCGGTCACGTTCCGCGCCACCCACGGCCTCCCGATCCTGAGCAGCCTCGTCATCCGCCGGCTCTAGCCCGAACCGCCATGATGCGCCCCCTCGCCGTTGTCGCCCTCGCCCTTCTGCTGGTCTCGTGCGCGGCGCCGTCCGTCGAGACGCCCGCGCCGCTCCCCACCGCCGCGCTGGACGCGGACGCGGCCGTCTTCCTGGACACGCTCCAGGTGCGTACGTTCCGGTGGTTCTGGGAGACGACGAACCCCGAGACCGGCCTCGTCCACGACCGCTGGCCGACGCGGCACTTCTCCAGCATCGCCGCCATCGGGTTCGGGCTGACGGCCTACGGCATCGGGGCCGAGCGCGGCTACGTCACACGCGAGGAGGCGGCCGAGCGCACGCTTACGACGCTGCGCTTCCTCTGGGAGCGCCCGCAGGGGCCGCAGCAGGTCGGCGTGGCGGGCTACAAAGGCTTCTTCTACCACTTCCTCGAATACGGCTCCGGCCTCCGCTACCGCGACGTCGAACTCTCCACCATCGATACCGCCCTGCTGATGGGCGGCGTCCTCTTCGCGCGGGAATACTTCGACGGCGACGACGGACCCGAAATCGCCATCCGGGCTTATGCCGATTCGCTCTACCAGCGCGTCGAGTGGGACTGGTTCCGCAAGCCGGGCGAGCAGCGCCTCACGATGGGCTGGTATCCGGAAGTCGACTTCGGCCGGGCCATCTGGCAGGGTTACAACGAAGCCATGATCCTCTACATCCTCGGCTTCGGCTCGCCCACGTTCCCCCTCGAACCCGAGGTCTGGGATGAATGGACGGAGACGTACGACTGGGCCACGTTCTACGGCTACGAGCACGTCAACTTCACGCCCCTCTTCGGGCACCAGTACTCGCACCTCTGGATCGACTTCCGCGAGATCCAGGACGCCTACATGCGCGAGAAGGGGATCGACTATTTCGAGAACAGCCGCCGCGCCACGCTCTCGAACCGCGCCTATTGCATCGACAACCCCGCCGGATGGAAGGATTACGGCGAGAACGTCTGGGGCCTGACGGCCTGCGACGGCCCGTGGGGCGGCGAGCGCGAGTACAACGGCGAACTGAGGCGCTTCCACCGCTACTCGGCGCGCGGCGCGAGCGCCGAGCGCATCGTGGACGACGGCACCATCACGCCGACGGCCGCCGGCGGCTCGATCCCGTTCGCGCCCGAGGTGGCGATCCCCGCCCTCATGGAGATGGCCGAGCGCTACGGCGACCGGCTGTGGACGCCCTACGGCTTCCGCGACGCCTTCAACCCCAGCTTCACCTTCACCGACGTCGAAGTCAAGCAGAACTCGGAGGTGACGCCCGAGGGCTGGTTCGACCATGACTACCTCGGGATCGACCAGGGACCGATCCTCATCATGGCCGAGAACTACCGGACGGGGCTCGTCTGGGAAACCATGAAGAAGAGCCCGTACATCGTCCATGGCCTGGAGCGCGCCGGGTTCACGGGCGGGTGGCTCGACGAGCGAGCGATGCCCTCGATGCCCGGCGCCCTGATCACCGGGCGGCAGCCCGGCCCGGAGACGGCGCGGGAAGGCAAGCGGCTCATCGTCGTGCTCGGCTCCTCGACGGCGGCGGGCGTCGGGCCGGAGCGGGCGGAGAACACGTGGGTGAACCGCTACCGCGCCTACGTGCAGGCGCAGGATCCCACGTTCGACGTGCTCAACCTGGCGCGTGGTGGCTATACCACCTACCGCCTGCTGCCCACCGGCACGCCGCGCCGCGAAGACCGCCCCCCGGTGGACACGCTGCGCAACGTCACCGCCGCGCTCCAACGCGATCCGGCAGCCCTCATCATCAACCTGCCGTCCAACGATACGGCCGCCGGCTACACCGTCCAGGAACAGCTCGCGAACTACGACCGCATCCTCGCCGAGGCCGAGGCCGCCGGCGTGCCTGTCTGGGTCACCACGACGCTACCACGTGACCTCGGCGACGAGGACCGGCGCGAGCTGATGGCCCTGCGAGACTCGACCTTCGCCCGCTTCGGGGACCGCGCCATCGACATCTGGACCGGCATCGCCCTCGAAGACGGACGGCTCGACCCCCGGCACGACTCCGGCGACCACCTTCACCTCAACGACGCCGCCCATGCCATCCTGTTCGACCGCGTGCGGGCCGCCGCGCTCCTCGACGCCCTGAAGGGCGACCGATAGCAGCCGGGCGGGTCGCAGCGTGGGGCGCAGCACGCGGACGGGGTTGGGGCGCGGGGGGCTTCAGTCTCCCCCTGCGTCGCCGCCCGCCTCGACCTCGGTAGGCTCGCCGTTGACCAGGATCGCGAGGGGCCTGATAACGGGCTTGAAGAGGTAGCCCTTGCCGCTATTGCCCCGGCGCACGAACGAGGCGCTCACGTCGAAATCGAGCGTGACTTCGACGACGTCGCTGTCGAGGGCGAGATTTCCGAGCTTGATCTTGAGGCCCGACTGCGTGCCGCCGGGTACCTTGAGGCGCTCCTCGGTGCCATCGACGAAGACGACGTAGGCCTCCTCATCGACGACGACGCGGACCTCGTGGTACACCCCGTCGGGCACGTCGAGCTCGGCCAGCGGTGCCGTGATGCCGTCCTGGAGCGTCAGCAAGTCGAACGACTGCGGAGCGCTGGCCAGCACGAGCGTGGTGTCAGTCCCCCGAAGCTCGATGCGCTCGATCTCGACGTGGGCCTCGGCGATCTCGTCGAGAGGCGCATCGGTGAGCAGGAGGCGGAACGTGCTGGTGTCCGTCTCGGCTTCGGGCCCCGTGGCGTCGCAGCCGGCGATGGCAAGAAAACCGGCCAGGAGCAGCGGTGCGATGTACAGCGTCCTCTGGCACGTCATCGGGTGTCTCATCACTCAAGAGGGGATATGTGGGGAACGAGGGTGGGGAAACCGGAGGGTACGCGGTGGTACCTGAGCGTCGTCCGGGGGTTCTGGGGCGTATCAGGAGCGTTTCAGGGAGCGGGGCGGCAGGATAGCTGGGAGGCGCCCGGTACGAGCCCGAGCTTGAATATCGTCGTGCGACGGGCCAGCGTAAGCCGCGATGGCAGGGCAGGGGCCGTACTGCACCTCAGCAGGATACGGTATCGAACCAGCCCGGTGAGCCCGGTGCTGTACCTGCTAAGGGGGATGAACGTAGGGGGTTACGCAAAACAAAAAACGGGACATCCGCGGCGTTGTAGCGCGAATGTCCCGCGAAGTGGAGATGCCGGGAGTCGAACCCGGGTCCGAATGGGCCTGAAGGCAGGCGTCTACGTGCGTAGTCGGCCTATTGGATGCTCACCCGTGCCGTCAGCCGGCCGTCCGGGCCAGGCACGGGCAAAGGCTGATTGTATTTCACCGCGCTCCATCCAGCCGGAATCGAGCGACGGCTATCCTACCTGAGTCGATGCCTCAATGCGCGCCGGCAGGCGAGCCTCGCTTGAGACAGATGGGGGCTTTACGCCGCCATCGCGTACGAGTAATCGTTCGCACTTGCAGTTTCCTGGCGATATTTGCGAGCAATGCCAGGCAGCTCGTCACGCAACCTGCTCCATGACTCCACTCGTCGAAGCCGTGTCATCCCCATGGTTGTAAAGAACGTCGCTCCTTCCGAAGCGATTAGATCACACCCGCCAGCGCGCCCATTGTTCCGGCTGCGGCGCGGCTGTGGCGCGTCAGTCCGTCGCCTCGCGGTCGCGCTGGAGCGAGGTGCCGAGGGGCTGGAGGTCGTGCGCCGCGAAGGCCTCGTTGAGATCGCCGACGAGCTGCCGGCGGAGGCGGCCGTTGAGAAACGGGATCTTGCTGCGCCCGCCGGTGAAGAAGCGGCGGTAGGGGTGGACGTAGAGCCGCACGTGATCGTCTCCTACGGGCACGGCTTCCAGATGAACCACCACGCGGTAGAGGCCCCAGTTGCTCATGCGCCGCGGCTCCGTAGCCACGGCGTTCGGGGCGTCGGCGGGGCGGAGGGTCCACCCGGCGGTCTGGAGGGCGTCGGCGATGCGTTCCTCGACCGGCACCTCGGCGCGGCGGGCTTCATAGTCCCGGTAGAGCGGCGAGAGCGTGGGGGCGCAGCCGGCGGCCAGCAGCGCGGCGAGGCAGACGAAGGGAGCGAGGCGGAGAGGCATGGCGAGGACGGCTACGCCGCCGCAGTGGGATGGTTCGCAGCAGAGAGGGCAAAAAAGAAGCCGGGCGGACGCGCTCACCCAGTCGCGCCCGCCCGGCGGGAGACGCCGGGCCGGTGTGCTCACCCAAACACGCCGGCCCGGCTTTGCCGAAGGCCGTCCGCCGTGCGATGTATGCACCATGACGCATGGGGGAAAGGAGGCATCCCGAAGCAAAATAGATCTAGGGCAAGGTGCGTGCCAAATACCCGAAGTGGCGAAAACACCCAA
>JAWWAN010000010.1:0-18310 GCA_033721675.1 Rhodothermales bacterium
GGCAGGGCGCGCCGGCGGCACCCCGGCACGCGGGCGCCTCCGCCATCCTCTCGAAACCAGACCACACGCTACGATGCGTCGATATTCTCGTCTTTTCTTCGTGCTGGCGCTCTTCGGCCTCGCTGCGGCTCCGGCCGCGGCGCAGGAGCTCCCGCTCGGCACCGTGCTGCCCATGCAGGACGCCCGCGTGACGCTCGTCGATGGGTCTGGCAAGACCATCGGCGCGCTCACGGGCACCGGCGGCACGCTCTTCATCTTCTGGAGCAACCAGTGCGCCTGGGTGGATAAATACCGGAGCCGCGTCGATGAGCTACATGATGCCTTCGGTGGGCGCGGGGTGAGCTTCGTGGCCGTCAACGCCAACGATGCCTCGGCCTTCCCGCAGGAGGCGCCGGCAGAAGGTGTGCAGCAACACCTCGCCTTCGATTACTTCATCGACGCCGGGGCCGGCTTCGCCAACGCGATCGGCGCCACCCGGCAGCCGCACGTGTTCCTCTTCGACAAAGACCGCCGCCTCGTCTACACGGGCAGCATCGACGACAGCCCCGGCGACCCGGCGAACGTCCAGAAGCGGTACCTGCACGATGCCCTGACCCAGATGCTCGGCGGCCAGCCCATCGGCGTCGCCAAGACCAAGGCCTTCGGGTGCACCATCCGCTTCCCCAACCCCGGCGGCTGATCCATCCCCCACGGTGACCCTGGAGCAGACCGCACACGCCTTCACGGCCCTGCGCCCCGACCGCCCTGCCACGTTCGACGCGATGGCAGCGGCGGTCGGGGCGTTTCAGCGGGCGCGGTGCGCCGTGTATGCGCGCTACTGCGAGGCCGCCCCCGGCGATTCGCCCTACCTGCCCGTCGAGGCGTTCAAGCGCGTCCCGGTCACGACCTTCCCGCCGGAAGAGGCCGCGCACGTGTTCGAGAGCAGCGGCACGGGCCGGACGACCCCGAGCCGGCACTACGTCCGCGACCTGGCGATCTACGAGCGCGCCGTCACCACCCACTTCGAGCAGGTCTTCGGGGCGGGGCCGTTCACGCTCGTGGCGCACCTGCCGCACTACGCGGACCGGGGGCGCCGCTCGTCGCTGCTGTACATGGTCGAGCTGCTCGTCCGGCGCTACGGCGATGGCGCTTCCGGCTTCTTCCTCGACGACGTCTCCGTGCTGGAGCGGGCCTGCGCCCGCAGCCGCGCGTACGAGACGCCCCTGCTTCTCTTCGGCGCGGCCTTCGGGCTGCTCGACCTCGCCGAGGCCGGCGCGCCGTCGCTGCCCGCCTCGGCGCGGATCATCGAGACCGGGGGCATGAAGACCTACCGGCGCGAGATCGGCCGCGCGGCACTGCACCGCCGGCTTGCGGAGGGCTTCGGCATCGCGGAAGGGCAGGTGTGGAGCGAGTATGGCATGTGCGAGCTGATGAGCCAGTGCTACACGCGCGGCGGCCCCGTCTTCTTCCCGCCCCCATGGATGCGGTTCCGCATCGTGGATCCGGCGAATCCAGCGGTCGAGCTGCCGGACGGCGAACCGGGCGTACTCGCCCTTTTCGACCTCGCCAACCTGTACACGGTCTCGGCCCTGCTCACCGAAGATCGCGCAGTGCGGCGCGGCAAGGGGTTCGAGGTGCTGGGGAGGCTCTCGCAGGCCGAGCTGCGCGGCTGCAACTTCCTCCTCGAAGCGCGCTAGGGCTCCGATACCCGCTCGGCGAATGCGCTGTGCCCCGTCGTGGTCATCCCGGGCGGGATCCGGGATCTCCCTGGTTGGCATTGGTGCAGGCCCGCGAGATCCCGGCTCGGGGGCCGGGATGACAGCTCCAGAATCTGCAGCCTGGTTCAGCGAGCGGAGCAGGGGCAGCGGGCGCGAGTCAGGTGGCGTTTACGAGCCGGCGGGCCCGTTGCACGAGCGGGTCGTCTGCGGAGTCGGGCAGGCGGGTAAGCGCATCGCGGAGGGAGGGGAGTGCCTCGGCGGTGCGGCCCAGGTCTGAGAGGGCGAGGCCGAGCAGGAGCTGTGCCCGCGTGGCGCCGGCGTCCTCCGGCCCGCGGGCCGCCCTCAGCGTGGCGTGCGCGGCCCGCAACATCGGCTCGGCGTCGGCGGGGCGGCCGAGGAGCAGGTAGGCCCGCCCCAGGTCGAGCTCGGTCTCTCCAATCAGCGGATGATCCGGAGGGAGGCTGCCGCTGTATCCTTCCATTGCGGCCTCCAGCTGGCGGACGGCCCCGTCGAGGTCGCCCCGGTCGATAAGCAAGGCGCCGAGCATCTGGGCATCGCGGGCGGTGCGAGAGTGGCCGGTGCCCAGGTGGTGTGTGTGGAGGGCGAGCGCCCGGCGGAGGACCGCCTCGCCCTCGTCCAGCGCGCCCTGTCGGTGGAGCGTACGGCCCAGCCAGCTCAGGGTGTTGCCGTAGAGGTGATGGTCCTCGCCGAAGAGCTTGCGCCGGAGCGCTGCGGCCTGCCGCAGCAGAGCCTCGGCTTCGGCATAGGCCCCCCGGTCGTAGAGAAACGAGCCGAGGTTTTGCAGGTTGGTCGCGTACTCAGGGTGGTCGGCGCCCACCACGCGGGGTTGCAATGTGAGCACGTCCCGGTAGAGCGCCTCGGCCTCGTCATAGTGGCCGCCCTCGTGGAGGGCGATGGCGAGGTTGCTCATCAGCTCCAGGACCACCTCGTTCTCTTCGCCGAGGCGTTCGCGCTGGATGGAGAGCGCCTCGCGCCACTGGGCCTCGGCGCCGTCGTAGTCGCCCAGGCGGAAGAGCGCGATGCCATAGTCACTGCGGCTCTGCGCCACGTCCGGGTGGTCCGGTCCGAGGAGTGCGAGGCGCAGTTCGAGGGCCTGCTGGTGGAGGAGCCGGGCCTCGTCGTACTCGCCCTGCTCGTCCAGCAGCCACGCGAGGTCGTACAGACTCTGCGCCACGTCCTCGTGCCGCTCGCCGAGGGCGGCCCGGCGCATCGTCAGGGCGCGCTCCAGCAGCGGGCGCGCTTCGTCGAGCAGCCCGAGCTGGCGATAGACGACGCCCATGACGTGCAACATCTCGGCCTGCACCACGGGCTGATCCGCGAGCTGGTTCTCCACCTGGTCGGCCCCGCGCTCCAGCAGCTCGAGGGCTGTGATCTCGCGGCCCCGCGCATGCTGGGGATCGGAGACCTGGAAGAGGCTGACCAGGAAGTCGCGCACCTGCTCGTTCTTTGCCGCCTCCAGCGTGATGCGTTCGGACTGGGCCGAGGTCACGATCGCGTAGCGGATCGACAGGACGGTGGTGACGACGAAGAGGAGGGTCAACAGGGCCGTGGCGGTTACGCCCACCCGGTGGCGGCGGACGAACTTGCGCGCCCGGTACCCGAGGGTGGGGCGGCGGGCATTGACCGGCAGCCCGGCCAGATGCCGCCGCACGTCCTCGGTCAGCGCCTCCACGGACTGGTAGCGGCGGTCGGGCTCCTTGCGGAGCGCCATCAGCACGATCGTGTCGAGATCGCCTTCGAGCCGCCGCCGGAGCCGGTCCATCGGCACGCCCCGGGCACGGCCCACCGTCTCCGGCGAGACCGTGGTGGTCAGGCCCTCGGCCGTGCGCTGCTCCTCGGTGCGCCCGACGGCCGTGGACGGGCGCTCGGGATCCGTCTCGCAGATGGCCCGCTCGATCTCGGCCGGGGCCCGCCCGAAGAGGCGATGCGGGCGGTGGCCCGTCAGGAGTTCATAGAGCAGGACGCCGAGCGCGTAGACGTCCGAGGCCGTCGTGACCGTCTCGCCGCGCACCTGCTCGGGGCTGGCATACTCCGGCGTCATCACGCGCATCTCGGTGCGCGTCAGCGGTACGGTGTAGCCGGGCAGGTTCGGGTTGAGCAGCTTGGCGATGCCGAAGTCGAGCAGCTTGGGCACGCCCTCGGCCGTGACGAGGATGTTGGACGGCTTGAGGTCCCGGTGGACGACGAGGTTCTGGTGCGCGTAGTGGACGGCCGCGCCCACCTTTAGGAAGAGTTGCAGCCGCTCGCTGACCGAGAGCCGGTGCTGGTCGCAGTACTGCATGATCGGCTGGCCGTCGATGTACTCCATCACGAAGTACGAGAGGCCCTCCTCGCTGACGCCGCCGTCGAGCAGCCGGGCGATGTTGGGGTGGTTGAGCGAGGCGAGGATCTGGCGCTCGGTGCGGAAGCGCTGAAGGATGTCTTCCGAATCCATCCCGCGCCGGATGATCTTGAGCGCCACGTGCTGCCGGAACGTGTCGTCGTCGCGCGCGGCGAGGAACACCTGGCCCATCCCCCCGCGCCCGATGGGGCGGAGGAGCTTGTACACGCCGATGCGGCGGCCCACGAAGCTCGTGATCTCTTCCTGCGCGGTGCTGGCCTGGAGGTCGTCGAGGAGGGCGCCGAGGTGCTCGCCGTCGGGGTCGTCGAGGAAGGTGCCGGCGTCGCCGGCGGCGAGCATCGCCTCGACGTGCTGGCGCAGGGCGTCGTCGCCGGCGCACGCTTCGTCCAGGAAGGCGTCGCGCGCGTCCGGGGGTATGTCGAGCGCCTGGTCGAGTACGGCTTCGATGCGCTGCCAGCGTTCCGGGTCGAGGTGGGTCATCGTCGCTCAGGATCGCGGGGGGGAGGCTAGTTCGGCTCGGGCCCTCGCAGATGAAGGTACAGAAACGCCTTGGCTTTGTACCAGTCCCGGTCCACGGTGCGCGTCGTCACGCCGAGCACCTCGGCCGTCTCCTTGACGGAGAGCCCGCCGAAGAAGCGCAACTCGACGACCTTGCTCAGGCGCGGGTTGAGGGCCGCGAGCTGCTGCAGGCCGTCGTCGAGGTCGAGGATCTCGAAGCGGAAGTCCTTGCCGCCGATGTTGGTCGTCAGTTCGGTGCGGTGCGCCCCGCCGCCCCGCTTCTCGGCCCGGACCCGCCGGGCGTGATCGACGAGGATGTGGCGCATGGCACGTGCCGAGACGGCCATGAAGTGGGCGCGGTCTTCCCAGGAGCTCTCTGCGCGGTCGAAGAGCTTGAGGTAGGCCTCGTGGACCAGGGCGGTGGTGTTCATGGTGCGGCCCGGGCGGCGGCGCAGCAGCTGCCGGTGGGCCATCTCGCGCAGCTCCTCGTAGACCAGCGAGAAGAGCCGGTCTGAGGCGTCGCGTTCTCCCTGCCGGTGCGCTTGCAGGAGGCGGGTCACTTCGTGGGCAGAGCCGGGGCTACTCATGAAAGGAAGAGATGGTGGGGGGAACGCGGGCTGGCGGCCCGGCGGGCGTCTCGGCGGACGGCCTCGTTGTCGCGTTTCCGCACACTATCAAAGACATGGCCGAAGAAACGATTCCTCGCCAACTCCACAGATTCTTCACCCGCCCTGCCGGTGTGGACGGCCGAGGCACGCGCGCCGGAGACGAAGACTGCGGAGGGATGGGGGCCGCGCTCGTCCAGAGTGAGTCCCAGAGGGCAGACCGGCCGCACAGCACCCTCTCTGGTAGCGGGGGAACGGTGCGCCGGGGGTGGCCGGCCCCGCATCCGGCACCGCAGCGCCCCGGGCGGGTTGAAAGGCGGCAGAGAAGAGGATCGGTGGGGTATCCCCAAGGTACGGAACAGCGAGGATCATGTCTTCACCAACTGAGGCCCTCGCCGGACGGTTTGGCGCGGTGGTCCGGGCGGCCCGCGCCTGGAGGGACCCCGCATATCCGCCCCGCGCCGAGGCCGTCGCGCGCACGCTGGAGGCCCCGAACCGATTCACGGAGGAGGCTCTCGCCTTCGCCATCAACCAGCAGATGAACCTGCTGCGCCCGCGCGCGCTGCAGGCGTGGGTGGACGGCCGCCAGGCGTCTGCGCCTTGCACGGTAGGGGTGCTCAACGCGGGCAACCTGCCGCTGGTGGGCCTGCAAGACTTGCTCGCCGTACTGCTCACCGGCCATCGGTACTACGGAGCCGTCTCGTCCAAGTCGCCCTTCCTGCTGCCGGCCTTCGTCGAGGAGGTGCGCCGCCACGATGCCGCGCTTCCGGCGCGCTTCGCCGAGGTGGAGGGGGTGTTCGAGGAGGCCGACGCCGTGATCGCGACGGGGTCGGACGAGACGCGCGGCTGGGCGGAGGCTGCGTGCGAGCGGCACGGGATCCCGCCCGCGCGGCGGCTGCTGCGCGGCCACCGCTATGCCGTCGCCGTGATCGACGGGCACGAGACCGAGGACGAGCTCGAAGGCCTCGCCGAGGACGTGCTCCTGCACGAAGGCCTCGGCTGCCGCAACGTCGCCCTTGTCTTCGCCCCGGACGGCCTGGCGCCGGATGCGCTGCTGGAGGCCCTGGCGCACTTCCGCGCGGTCTTCCCGCCGCACCCGGAGACGCCGGGGAGCCTCGCGATGCAGAAGGCGTTCCTGGCGGCCGTCGAGCAGCCCCACGCGCACGGCGATGGGCTCGAATTCCTGGTGAGCAAGGGGGTCGCCGAGGTCCAGCCCCCCGGCCACCTTCGTTGGACGGGCTACACGGATCTGGAGGAGGTGCGCGCCTGGCTGGAAGCGCGCGCCGAGCAGCTCCAGCTCGTCGTGGCGCGGGAGGCGGTGGGGCGCCGGCTCGCGGCGCCCGTGGCTACCGTTCCGCCCGGCGACGCCCAGCGCCCGCCCCTCGACTGGCGCCCGGACGGCATCGACCCCGTCGATTTTCTGGCGGGGCTGGAAGGCTGCCGCTGACGGCTTCGCCCGCCGGTCAGCTCGGCGCGGCGGCGTCGAAGTAGGCGTCGAGGGCGCCTTCGATGCCGGGGAGGAGGTCGTCCCACGAGGCCGCCGGATGCTTCGTCACCGTCACGAACTGGGGGAGGGCGAACACGTTCGCGACGCCCGGCACCGAGAGCAGCCGTCCCAGGGGGTGCTCGGCGGCTTCTTCGGGCGAGCTGAACGAGAGCATCCCGCCCTCGGTGAACGGACCGGCCTCGGAGGTGATCTTCAGGCTGTTCGGGTTGGGCGTCGGGTGGGTCTCGAATCGGCGCATGCGCGAGATCGGGCAGGAGGCGTGCGGGGAAGGCGCGGGGAGAGGGAACGCCGCAGCAGAACCGCCGCCCCGGCGCGGCGTGTAAAAAAGTTGTAGAGACGGCCTGCAGGCGTGGGTCGCTCCGGATCTGCCCGCCCGCCGGTCGTTAGTTTCACCCGCTCGACCTCTTCTCAACCCGTCCCGCCCTGGTTCATGGAGCCCACGCCCCCGCCTCTCGCCGCCGGTGACGGCCGGATCCAGCCGGATCACCGGCTCCCGAGCGGCCGCAACAAGGTCGAGCGCATCGCCCAGCACTCGAAAGGGCTCGTCGACGATCTCAAGGAATGGGTCGACCTGAAGATCCAGCACACCAAGCTGCAGATCCGCGACGAGCTGAACGAGCGAAAGATCGATCTGGCGCTGGTGGCCGGGGCCGGGGTCTTCGCATTGCTGGGCTTCCTCTTCGGGCTGATCGCGCTCGCGCTCGGGCTCGGGGCCTGGCTCGGCCACCCGGCGTGGGGGTTCCTGGTGGTGACGGTCCTGCTGCTGCTCGTCGCGGCCGTCTTTCTGGGCGCCCGGCGGGCCCGTGCGCGCAAGGCGCAGGAGATCGACGTGACCCCTTCCGCCGCCTGAGCAGCGCGCCCTGCTCGATATTTCTGGACGAACGACAGTCTTCATGGCCGAACGCGACGAACAGACCCGAACGACGGACCAGGTGGCGCGAGCGCTGCAGGAGAAGGAGCGTGCCATCGAGGGCCGCGTCGATGCGCTCCAAGAGGAGTTCGGGGACCTCGTGCCCGCCCTCGGCCGGTCGATGCTGGGCCATCCCCTGGTGAGCGTCGGCGGGGCGCTGGCGGCGGGGCTGGCCGTCGGGTTGCTCTTCGGTGGGCGCTCGGCGCGCCGGGGCCCGGACCACCGCGCGCTGATGGAGGCGTACGTCGCCTCCGTCGCCGAGGAGGCCCACCGGCGGGTGCGGCGCGGCCAGGAGCCGGAGGACGCCGTCCGCCGCGCGCTGGACGGGCGCGTGCCGCTGATCGTCTACGAGGCCGAGGCGGCCGAGGCGCCGCGCGGCCCGCTGCGCCAGGCGGTGCGGATTGTCGTGCGGAGCGCGCTCGGCTTCGGGATGACGGCCGCCTTCAACTTCCTGACCGCCTTCTTGCAGGCCGGCGGCGCGCCCACGCCGTCCGAGGCGGCCGCCGAGAGCGCCGTCGCCACGGCCGCCGTCGCCCAGTCGATGGACGGCTGAAGTCCCGGCTCCGCGTTTCTTCATCAACAACGCGCAGCCCGCTGGATGTCCGCTATTGTACCCGGCGGCGCGGGTTCATACCTTGAGGGGACGCGTGAAACGCGAAACGGGCGGGTGCCCGGCCCTGCTCCGGCGGCACCCTCGTTTTCCGTTTCACGCGTCCCGTTTCTGCCAGGCGGCGCCATCCGGGGACGCACCGGAGCGCGCCCGTGACCTTCATCTGTCGATAGATCGTCTCATGCGTATCGCCCTCTTCGGGCCGCCCGGTGCCGGCAAGGGCACCCAAGCCAAGCTGCTCGTCAAGCGGCACGGGCTGGCTCACATCTCGACCGGCGAGATCATCCGCCGGGCCATCCGCACCGACTCGCCCATCGCCGAGGAGGCCAAGCGGTATACCCGCCAGGGGTTGCTCGTGCCGGACGAGATCGTCCGCGACCTGGCCGAGATGGCGATCGCCGAGTGCCAGTTTGACCGGTACGTGCTCGACGGTTACCCGCGCACGGTGCAGCAGGCCGAATGGCTGGACGCCTTCCTGACCAAGCACGAGACCCCGCTGGACGCTGTGCTGAGCTTCGTGGTGCCCGTGGACGAGATCGTCGAGCGCCTCTCGAAGCGGCGCGTGCACAAGCTCACGGGCGAGAACTACCATCTGGAGTTCAACCCGCCGCCGCCGGACCTGGACCCCGAGCTGGTCATCCAGCGCGCCGACGACCGGCCCGAGGCCATCCGCAGCCGGATCGAGGAGTACCAGACCAAGACGCGGCCCGTCGAGGAGTTCTACCGGGCGCGCGGGATCCTCGCCGAGATCGACGCACTCGGGGACTTCGAGACGATCTTCGCTCGCATCACGCACCGTCTCGAGCAGGTCGTCTGAGCCGTCATGGGGGTTGCCGTCGAACCGCACACGCCCGCCGCCCATCTGGACCGGCTCCGGGCGCTCGTCGAGGAGGGGCTGGCCGGGCTGGTGCCCGCGCCCACCCCGGAGCGGCTCTACGAGCCGGTGCGCTACGTGCTCAGCGGGCGCGGCAAGCGGCTCCGCCCGCTGCTCCTCCTGCTCTCCGCCGAGGCCCACGGCGTCCCGGCCCCCGCCGCCCTGCCGGCGGCGCTCGGCGTCGAGGTCTTCCACAACTTCACGCTGGTCCACGATGATATCATGGACCACTCGGACGAGCGGCGGGGCCGGCCGACCGTGCACGTCCGTTGGTCCGAGGACACGGCCATCCTCGCCGGGGACTACCTGCTGGCGCTCTCCTACGACCTGCTGGCCCGCACGGAGAGCCCCTCGCTGGCCCGCCTCCTGCGCCGCTACGGCGCGATGGTCACGGCCCTGTGTGAGGGGCAGACGCTGGACAAAGCTTTCGAGACGCAGCCGGCGGTGACTGTGGCGGATTACCTCGCGATGATCGACCGGAAGACGGCGGCGCTGCTGTGCTGGGCCCTCGAAGCCGGCGCCCTCCTCGGCGGCGCTCCCGCCGGCCGGGTGGAGGCGCTGGGGCAGGCCGGCCGCCACCTCGGCCGCGCCTTCCAGATCCAGGACGACCTGCTCGACCTCGTCGCCGACGACGGGCGCTGGGGCAAGCCGGTCGGGGGGGATCTGATGGAAGGCAAGAAGACGTACCTGCTCCTGACCGCGCTCGAACGGGCTGGCGCCGACGACGACGCGTTCTTCCGGCGCATCGCCGAGGGCACCGGCCTGCCGCCCAGCGACGTCGCCGACGCGCGCGAGCGCATGCGCCGCCTCGGCGTGCTCGACGCCGCGCGCCAGGCCGTCGACGAACACACCGAGGCCGGCCTGAGCGCCCTGGACGCGCTGCCCGAGAGCCCGGCCCGCACGACGCTCCACTGGCTCTTCCGGCGCATGCAGGCGCGCCTGCACTGAGCCGCTCCACCCCATCTGCCACCACCGCGAGACAGGCGGCCATGACGGTCCGAGAAGTCACCGTAACGAACCAGGCGGGCGTCCACACCCGGCCCGCCTCGATGATCGTTCGCACCGCCGCGAAGTTCAACGCGGAGGTGCTGATCCAGAAGGATGGCTACGAGATCAACGGCAAGAGCATCATCGGCGTGATGACGCTCGCCGCCGAGCAAGGCTCTACCCTCACGCTCGTCTGCGAGGGCCAGGACGAGGAGGCCGCCGCCGACGCCCTCGTCGCGCTCTTCGAGAGCGGCTTCGGCGAAGTCACCTGACCCCCCCACGCCCCGGCACGACCACCCCCCACGCCCCCGGCCGATGAACCACGCGGACGACCTACGGATAGAGCCCGGCAGCGGCGACGGCGACGCCCCCGAGACGGTGCCGGCGCGCGGCATGATGCGCTTCCAGGGCATCGCCGTCTCGCCCGGCATCGCCATCGGCCCGGTCTACCTGTATTCGCGCGCGGCCTTCACCATCGAACGCCGCGAACTGGCCGACGAAGACGTCGAGACCGAGGTCGAACGCTTCGAGTGGGCCGTCAAGCGCGCCGAGAAGGATCTGACCAAGATCGCCGGGCTGGCCCGGGAGAAGCTGGGCAGCGACAGCGCCGACATCTTCGAGGCGCAGCGCCTGATGCTCCACGACGCCGCGCTCTACGACGCCGTGCTCGACGCCATCCGCGTGGACCGCAGCAACGCCGACTTCGCCGTGATGGAGGTGATGACCCACCACCGGCAGCGGCTGGAGGCCAGCGACAGCGAGTACATGCGCGAGCGCGCGCAGGACCTGCAGGACGTCGAGGACCGCCTCGTGATGCACCTCCGGCGCGGGCGCCATCTCTCCGCCATCGAGCCCGAGACGATCGTGCTGGCCGAAAACCTCACCGCCGCGGACCTGCTGCTCTTCAGCCGGCGCGGCATCCTGGGGTGTGCGCTCGACTTCGGCGGGCCGACGTCCCACAACGCGATCATGGCGCGCGCGCTCGGGGTGCCCGCCATCGTGAGCCTCCACGGCGTCACCGGCGCCGTCCGCTCCGGCGAGACGGTCATCGTCGATGCGCTCGAAGGCGAGGTCATCGTCAACCCGGACGCCGCGACGATCGCCCACTACCGCGAGCGGCAGGAGCACTATGCCCGCCGCCTGCTGGACCGCCGCCGCCTCGTCCCGCTCCCGTCCGAGACCACCGACGGCCGCCGCATCCGGCTCCAGGCCAACATCGAGTTCATCGAGGAACTGCACCTGCTGCGCCAGTACGGCGCCGACGGCATCGGCCTGACGCGCACCGAGATGCTGATCCTCATGCAGGGGGACATCGTCGTGAGCGAGGAGCGCCAGCTGGCGATGTACCGCGAGATTCTCACCGCCTCGCCCGGGCCGGTCACGTTCCGCCTGCTCGACCTCGGGGGCGACAAGATGCTGCCCGTGGCGCACCGCGAGCACAACCCCTTCCTCGGGTGGCGCGGCGTGCGCGTCTTGCTGGACAAGACCGAGGACCTGCTCGTGCCCCAGCTCCGGGCGATGCTGCGCGCGAGCGTCCACGGCACCGCCCGCATCCTCGTGCCGATGGTGTCGTCCCTCGGGGAGATCCGGCGGCTGCGGGCCGTCGTCGAGGAGACGCGCGCGGCGCTGGAACGCGAGGGCCACGCACAGGCCGAGGCGGTCCCGCTCGGCATGATGGTGGAAGTGCCCGCCGTCGCGCTCATGGCGGATCGGTTCGCGCCCGAAGTCGATTTCTTCTCGCTCGGCACCAACGACCTCACCCAGTACACGCTCGCCGTGGACCGGGGCAACGACCTCGTGGCGGCGCTCTACCGCGAGATCCACCCGGCCGTGCTGCGGCTGATCCAGAAGACCGTAGCGGCGGCGCGGCGGCACGGCATCCCGGTGAGCCTGTGCGGCGAGATCGGCGCCAACCCGCGCGTGACGCCGCTGCTGGTGGGCCTCGGGCTCGACGCCGTGAGCGCCTCGCCCTCGTACCTGCCCGACGTCAAGCAGGTGATCCGCGCGCTCCGCTACGACGAGGCGCAGGCGCTCGCCGCACAGGCCCTCGAAGCCGCCAGCGCAGACGACGTCGCCGCCCTGCTCGACGACTGGTTCGCCCAACATCCCGACCTCCTCCGCACTCTGTGAACCGGCCCCGGTGCACCGGGTGCCTCCCCGACGTATGGCTCCAGAAGACGCGATGACCTCCACCGACGTGCGCCGAAGCGTCGATTCGGCCGGGATGTACGAGGTGCTGGCCGGGTTCGCCGAGCAGTGGCGCACCGGCCGCGCGCGCGCCCTGGAGGCCGACCTGGGCGCGCTCGAAGATGCCGCCCCCCGGAACGTGCTCGTGGCCGGCATGGGGGGCTCCGCCATCGGCGGGGATCTGCTGCGCGGCCTCGCGCGCGACCGCGCCGCCGTGCCCGTTGCCGTCGAGCGCAGCTACGACCTCCCGGCGTGGGTCGGGCCGGAGACGCTGGTCGTGCTCTCCAGCTACTCGGGCACGACCGAGGAGACCCTGTCGATGCAGGCGGCGGCGCAGGGGCGAGGCGCCCGCCTCGCCGTGCTGGCCTCCGCCGGCACCCTGCTGGACGCCGCCCGCGCCGAGGGGCTGCCGCACGTGCAACTCCCCGGTGGGTTCATGCCCCGCGCCGCGCTCGGCTACTCGCTGACGGCGCTGCTCACCGTGGCCGAACGCGCCGGCGTGCTCGCGCTGCCCACCTCCGAATGGCAGGAGACGGCAGCGATGCTCGGCGAGCAGGGCGCGGCGCTGGCGGACGCCTCCGGGAACGAGGCGCGCACCCTCGCGGAACGCCTCGCCGGGCGGCCCCCGCTGCTCTACAGCGGAACGCCGATGCTGGACGGCGTCAACCGCCGGTGGCAGACGCAGTTCAACGAGAACGCCAAGGTGCTGTGCGGCGGAAACGTCTTCCCCGAGCTGAACCATAACGAGATCATGGGGTGGGAGGGCGCCGGCGCCGGGGCGCCGGCCGTGGTCGTCCTCCGGGATGCGTCCGAAGACCCCCGCGTGGCCCGGCGCATCGCGGTGACGCGCAGCCTCGTGGAAGACCGCGCGGCCGCGTGGATGGAGGTGGCGAGCCGGGGCCAGCGCCCGCTCTGCCGTATGCTCTCGCTCGTACTCCTGGGCGACTGGGTCAGCTACTACCTGGCCCTGCACCGGGGCGTCGATCCGACCCCCATCGGCCTCATCACCCGGCTGAAGCGCGCGCTCGCCACCTAGGGCCGCCGCCCGCGCCGAGCCCCGTTTCCGTCCGCCCCCGTCGCCGGACCGTTCGGGGGAGGGTTGGACCGGGTGACGCGGTCTGCCCGGTAAGGCCGGACCCGCTGTTGCAGTTTAGTTGCACCGGAGCCCTCCGATACCGCACACGGATGGAACGAGGGTGCGATTTTTTGCGTTGCCGTGAAGAATCGCCGAAGGTAGGTTGGTCCGCCTTCTACCGGATCACGCCCTTCGCGCCTGAATCTGCTGAGTGCCTCGCCATGGTGCCGCGACGGCTCGCCGCTCTCTTTGTGCTGCTCTGTGCCGGGGCCCTCGCGCTCCCGGCGCACGCCCAGTACAATTTCTACTTCGGGCGCAACAAGATTCAGTACGAGAACTTCGACTGGCACGTGCTCAAGACCGAGCACTTCGACATCTACTACTATCCGGAGATGCTCGAGCTGGCCGAGTACGGGGCCGCCTTCGCCGAGGAGGCGTACGGGGAGCTGGAGAACCGCTTCAACTTCTCCCTCAACAACCGCGTCCCCATCATCTTCTACTCGTCCAACCTGCACTTCAAGCAGACCAACATCACGTCCGGCTTCATCCCGGACGGCGTGGGCGGGTTCTTCGAGTTTCTGAAGGGGCGCGTGGTGATCCCCGCCAACGGCAACCTCCACCGCTTCCGGCGGGTGGTGCGCCACGAGATGGTGCACGTCTTCACCTACAACAAGGTGCTGCGCGTGATGCGGGACCACCGGGTGCCGCCCGACCGCTTCCTGCCCCTCTGGTTCACCGAAGGCCTGGCCGAGTACTGGAGCGGCACGCCGGACCACCAGCACGAGATGGTCATCCGCGACGCCGTCTTCTCCAACTACCTCGTGCCGCTGGAGAACATCTACCGCGTCAACGGGACGTTCCTGATGTACAAGCAGGGCGAGGCGCTCTGCCGGTTCATCTCGGAGACCTACGGAGAAGAGAAGATCCTCGCCCTCATCGACGCGCTCTGGATCGACAAAGACTTCACGCGCGTGCTGGAGTGGACGCTGAAAGAGGACCTCCACGCGATCTCGGACCGGTGGGAGGCGTGGCTCCGCGCGCAGTACTACCCCACGCTCGACGACGCCCAGGTGCCCTCGCTCGTGGCGGGCGCGGTGGCCGCCGAGGGCTTCACGGCCAAGCCGGTCTTCTACCGCTTCGGAGACGGCACCCGCACGGTCTACTACGTGGGCAACCGCACCGGCTACTCGAACGTCTTCCAGGTCGAGGTCGATTCGCTCTACCGACCCCTGGGAGACCCCGAGGTGCTGGTCTCGGGCGAGCGCAACGACCGCTTCGAGCATTTCCATCTCTTCGAAAGCCGCCTCTCCATCTCGCCGGGCGGCAAGCTGGCCTTCGTCACCAAGAGCGGCGAGCGGGACGTGATCCACGTCTACGACCTCGAAGCGGATGCGATGGGGCCGACCTACGGCTTCGACGACCTCATCGCCGTCTACTCGCCGTCCTGGAGCCCCGACGGCCGCAGGCTCGCCTTCACCTCCATTGACCGCAGCGGCTTCAGCGACCTCTACGTCTACGATACCGAGCGCGGCGTCCTCGACAAGCTCACCGACGACCCGTACGACGAGCGCGACCCCGCCTGGAGCCCCGATGGTACGCGCCTCGCGTTCGCCTCGGACCGCACGACGGTGGGCCATCGCAACGCCTACAACCTCTTCACCTACACCCTCGCCGACGGCCGCATCGATTACGTCACCTACGGCGAGCACCACGACTTCTCCCCGCGCTGGAGTGCGGACGGCCGCCTGCTCCTCTTCACCAGCGCCCGCCGCGACGACGACGGGCGCTACGGCGGGCAGGACCTCTGGGTGGCCGAGGTAGACGCGGGCGCGCCGGCCGTGGCCCCGGTGCCCGCCGGCGCGACGGCCGCCGCCGGCAACCTCCCGATGCTCGCCGCCGAGGCGCGCCCGCAGGCCAGCCCGTTCGGGCAGGGTCTGGGGCGGGCGCGGCGCCTCACCAACCTCACCACCGCCGCCTTCGACCCCGTATGGGCCGAGGAAGACCGGGTGCTGTTCACCGCCTTCGAAAACTTCCGCTTCACCATCCGCCACCTGCCGGACGTCGACTCGCTGATCGCCCACCCGCGCGACGTGGAGGAGGTGGACCTGGTGGCCGCCGGGGGCGAGCCGTGGGCGTTCGAGCGGCTCGGGCTCGAGAGCGGCGCCGAGCGCCTGCCGTACCGCCGCCGCTACTCGCTCGACGTCGCCCAGGGCGCGGTCAGCAACAACGCCATCTTCGGGACGAGCGGCGGGGCCGTGCTCGCCTTCTCGGATCTGATGGGCAACGACCGCCTCTTCGTGCAGATCTTCAACACGGCGCGGGGGCAGGACGACTTCCTCCGGAGCCTCAACGTGGCGGTCTCGCGCATCCAGCTCCACCGGCGGGCCAACATCGGCTACGGGCTCTACCGCTTCGGAGGGCAGCGCTACGACATCACCGACCCCGACGCATCGAGCGAGTTTCCGCTCTTCTGGGAGACGATCTGGGGCGGCTTCGGGGCCGTCAGCTATCCGATCTCCAAGTTTCGCCGCATCGAGGTCTCCACGTCGCTCAGCTGGAGCGACAAGGAGATCCCCGCGAAGCTGATCGACCGCGAGGCGCTGTTGCTCTCCAACGCCGCCTCGCTGGTCCACGACAACGCGCTGTACGGGCTCAACGGGCCGATCGACGGCTGGCGGGCCTCCGTCACGGCCGGCTACACGACGGACATCCGCTTCTCGAACGTCAACTACTACACCCTCACCGGCGACGTCCGCCATTACCTCCGGCTCGGGCGGGACGTGACGATCGCCTCGCGCGCCATGGGGCGGGTGAACGAGGGGCGCGAGGCGCGGCTGTTCTTCATGGGCGGAAGCTGGGATCTGCGGGGCTACCGGCTCTTCAGCGTGCGGGGCAAGAAGATGTGGTTCACCTCGCATGAGCTGCGCTTCCCCATCCTGCGCCAGCCGTCGCTCTACGTGCCGCTGCTGGCCCCCTTCGGCATCGCCAACCTGCGGGGCGCGCTCTTCTTCGATGCCGCCCACGCGTGGAATGACGACTACAACGAGGTCCGCCGCCAGCTCAACGTGGGCGAGACGCTCGGGGCGGCCGGCCTGGGGTTCCGGCTCAACCTCTTCGGCGGCTTCGTGCTGCGCTATGACCTGGGCTACCGCTACCGGGACGGCTTCCGCGAGCGGTCGGACGGGCTCTTCAAGCAATTCTTCTTCGGCTACGACTTCTGATCCGCCGATTCCTGCGGGTGTCGGTCTCAGCGAGCGCGCAGGCTGGCATCAGGTAGATCCTGCATCGAATGACGCATCGCATCGCCTTTTTCGTGTTCGCCCTCGCCGTGCTGCTGGCCGGCTGCCGCGCGTTGCAGGTGGACCGTGCGGCGGTGGTCTCGGCGGACGACTGGCTGACGGAGGGCGCCACCCCGGAGCGCACCCACGCGTACCCCGGGCCGGTGGCTCCACCGCTGCAGGAGCTGTGGGACTACAACGCCGGCGCCGGCTTCGGCGCCGTCTCGCCGCTGATCGTCGGGGAGACCGTGCTCGTGGCGACACGCAAGGGCGAGGTGCACGCCATCGACCTCGCGACGGGCCGCAAGGCCGGCATGAACGACTTCGGCGAGGCGGTGGAGGGCACGCCGGTGGTGCAATCCGGGACCCTCTACGTGCCGCTGGCGTGGGGGCGGCGCGTGCTCTACGCCTACGACCTGGCGCTGGGCCGCACGCGCTGGCGGGTCGAGGGGGACCCCATCCAGGCCGGGGTACTCGCGCTGCCCGGCGCCATCGTCGTCGCGGATGCCGGAGGCCACGTGCGGGCGCTGGCTCCGGCGGACGGCTCCGAGCGGTGGGCCCATGCGCTGGAGGAAGGGCGCGGCGTGGTCGCCACGCCCGTGCTGGCCGGAGGGCGCATCCTCGTGGCCGACGACCAGGGCGGGGTGGCGGCCCTCGACCCCGGCAGCGGCACTCTCGGCTGGGCCCGGCAGCTCGACGCGCCCGTCTACGCGGCCTTCACGGCCGGCGCGGAGGCCGCGTACCTCCCGACGACCCGGGGGCGCTTCTACGCGCTCGATGCCGCCACCGGCGCCGTCCGATGGCGCCTAGCCCTGCCGGACACCACCGTCCACCTCGGGCCGCCCGCCTTGCAAGGGGATCTCCTCGTCTTCGGCGCTTCCGACGGGGTGGTGCGCGCCCTGGATGCCACCACCGGCGCTGTGGTTTGGGCCACCCGCTTGCCGGACGCCCTGACCGCCCCGCCGCTGATCACGCCGGAGTGGGTCTACGTAGGCACGATGGGGCGCGAGCTGCTCGCACTCCGCCGCAACGACGGGGAGGTCCGGTGGCAGTACACCCTGCGGGGGCGCATCAAGTCGGCGATGGCGGCGCGCGAGGGGCACCTCGTCGTCCTGGCCGAGCCGCGCTTCGTGCATTACTTCAAGTCAGCCTCGGTTCCGGACGATGTGGCGACTCGCTAGCGTGTTCGTGCTGATGGGCGGGATGAGCCTCCTTGCCGGCTCGGCCCGCTCGCAGGACACGGCGGTGCTCCTGTTGGAGACCAACCTCCCGGAGGCCCTGGTCTACCTGGACTCTGTGCGTGTTGGGACGGCTGCGCAGGAGGTCTTCGCGGTGCCCGCCGGCCCGGTCCGGCTCCGTCTGGTGGCGCCGGGCGGGGATGCCTGGTCCATCGCACCTCGCGAAGAGATGCTGGATGCCGCGCCGGGTGATACCTTCGTGGTCGCATTGCCCTTCCCGTACCACTATCGCATCGAGTCCATCCCGTTCGGGGCGACGGTGCAGCACGAGACCGTGGCCGGCTGGCGGCCGCTGGGGGAGACGCCGCTGGTCTACCGAGCCGAGGCCCCGTTGGAGGGGCGGCTGCGCGTCGAAAAAGCCGGCTACCTGCCCGAGACGCTCGCTCCGGGACAGGCCGTATGGAACCGCCACGTGGTCACGCTGCCCCCGGTGGTGCGGGCGGAGGCGCAGACCGCCGAAGTCGCGTGGAGCCCGCCGCGCC
>JAWWAN010000011.1:0-18119 GCA_033721675.1 Rhodothermales bacterium
CGCGGGCGGCCGAGGCGTTGATGATGCGCCAGCGCTGGACCTCGCCGCTGCGGATGGAGAGCGCCGGCATCACCTCGCCGTTGACGAAGAGCACGTCGCCCTCCCGCCCGTTCTCCCGGTCCACGATCCCCTGCATTGCTTTGGGATCCGGCAAGTCGATGGCGCCGTCCGGCGAGAATCGATTGTCGGAGAGGATGAGCAGTTTCTCCGGCAGGGCGTCGGGCAGAGGGTCGGCGGGGTCCCGGATGATGAACGCGCCGTAGAGGCCCATCGCCACCTGGTAGCCCGTCCGGTGGTGGGGATGGGGGTGGTACCAGTAGGTCCCTGCCGAGCCGGCGGGGATGGTGAAGACGTAGTCGTAGGCCTCGCCCGGGGCGACGGGGTGGAGCGGGCTGCCGTCGGCCGTGATCGGGATGTGGAGGCCGTGCCAGTGGATGGTGGTCGGCTCGGGCAGCTCGTTCCTGAAGTGGATGACCACCCGGTCTCCTTCATACACCTCCACCGTCGGCCCCGGCACGCGCCCGTTGTAGGCGAAGACGTCGGTCTCCATCCCCGGTACCAGCGAGAGCCGTGCGGGCGCAGCGGTGAGGGTCAGTTCTACGGTCCGTTGCGCCGGGGCCGGGCTCTCCTGGACGGACGGAGCCGACGGCCCCGTGCCCGCCCGATGAACAGCGGTCGGCACCGGCTGGGCAGGAACCCCTTCAACGAAAGCCCACGCCAGCACACAAAGGAGCGCGCTTCGACAGAGCATATCGCGCCTCAGAATAATGTAGATTGCCCGGCCGCTTCTAAAACTATTCTCTGCCGGTGCGGATAGCTCCTCTCCCGACTGTAGTTAAGCAATGAATTATATTAATATCAAGCAGAACCTCCCGAATCCCCGGCGCCGTGGGAAAAACCGGGAAGAGGCTGGAGCCCAACACGGAGAGCGAGCCTCCCCGTGCCCCTGCCGTCCGTCCCCGGGCTCCCCCCTGGGCATCGGTGCGTGGGGCTTGACTCTGACCGTGCAGGACGGCTAGTATCCCGGTGGCGGTTGCCTCCGCTGCAGGGGCGCCTTTTCTCGGGCACCAGTTCAACTCTGGCAGGCACTACTCAGGAAGTCTGAAGCGGGATACCCTCGGTGGTGGACAAACTCGTCATCTGGGTCTGCTGTATGGCGCTCGTAGCCGCCGCCCTCGAATCCGTCGGGCGGCTGCGCACCCGGCGATCCGCCGAACCTTCGCCCGAAGAACCGGCTGACGCGCCCTCCGACGAGCGCTTCGAGACCGCCTTCCGGACGATCGTCCGGCTGCTCGCGTCCGCATTTTTCGGTCTGGTGCTGGGGGGCGTCACGGCGGGGATTCTGGAGGAGCTCGACGGAGTGGGCGAGATCGCGTTCTTTTCGGTCGAGGCCAATTTGCTCATCGGCTTCTGGGCCGCCGCCGTGTGGTGGTACGTCACCCGGCGCGATCTCCTCTAGCGGAATCCATGCTGCGGGGCGTGCGCACCGTCCGCAGCGCCTTACAAATCGCGTTGCGGGTCGCCCCCAGAAATCTGGATCCGTAGTCGATGGTGCGATCCACCCGCAGATCGAACGGGAGGGCGCCGGCATCCTCGGCGAGCAGCACGCATGGGATGCCGAGGGCCCGTGCATACCCCACCTCGTACATGACGTTGGGGTTGACGGCCGCGCTGCCCTGCACCTCGGTACCCCCCCCTCCGTCGGTGCCTCCTGCCTCGTGTCTCCGGTAGCGCTCGTCTGACAGCAGCGCCACCATCGCCCCGGCCTCCTGGATCGCGTCGAGCATCTGGGTGAGAATGACGCCGGGCCGGCTCTCTTCGTCCGAGCGAATGGGCCGATAGCCGGCCTCCCGGATGGCGGGACGAATCGAGACCTCGTACATGGTCTCCACGGACGCGTCTCCATAGGGCATCGCGACGAAGCAGGGCAGGAGCGCCCGCTCCATCGTCAGATCCACGACCCGGCCGGCGTAGGGCGTCAGGTCGGCATCGGGCTCCTCGGCCAGGCGCAGCCACTCGGTGATCTCCTCTTTGCCGAGCCCGAAGCTCTCGGCGTCCTCCTCCATGCGCGCCGACGCCGCCCCGGTGAAGAGCAGCGGCAGCGCCGGGAGTTCGAGGGCCTGCGCCAGCCGGATGCACTCCGGCCCGCCCGTGCTGCCGGCCACCGAGACGACGACGTCGGCGGCACGGACCATCTGGAAGCGCCGGGCCTGCCGGGTAGAGCCCCTGGCCGGCACCCGATGCGTACCCTCAAACTCGGGCGCCATCACATACTTCGGCCCCGGGGGCGGATAGGTTACGACGTGTTTTTCTAACGTCGCGGCGTCGAGCACCGTGCGTGCTCCGCGAATCAGGGCAAGGTCTGCCGAGCGCGGACGGCTGCGCCCACCGGTGATCAGGACCGTACCCTTGTCCTCGCTCGTGGCGGCGAGCGCCTGCCCGAGGGCCTCGCAGAACGCCAGAACGCGCGCCCCTTTCCGCTGTGCGCGCGGGGTCTTCTGCCCTCGTGAAGCACCGTACTGCGTCCGCTCCACGTCCACGGCGCCGGCGACGAGCACCCGGATGCCCCGGGGCAGCCCCTTCCCGGTCGTGCCCATGACGAACACGTTGAGAGCCCGGGGCGGCTTCCTCCCGGCCGTGCTCATGGCGTCCTCCCTGGCTTCGTTGGCGTGGCGGCGCGGCGGGATGCAGCCCCCGCACGGGCTTCGTTTCTACTCCCGCATCGTGACGTCCGGCGCCTCGGGGTGCTGGTTGAACCAGTCCATGATGTAGAGCATCGTCCGGATGTTGTTGGACGGCTTGCTGCCCGTGCCGTGGTACTCGCCGTGGAAGCGCAGCAGCACGGCCGGCACGCCGAGCATCTTGAGCGCGGCGTAGTATTCTTCCGTCTGCGACATCGGCGTGCGCAGGTCCAGCTCGCCGGTCATCAAGAGCACCGGCGTCTTGACGTTGCCGACGTGCATCAGCGGCGAGTGGGCGAGCCATTTCTCCGGGTTGTCCCAGAAGTAGCCGTCGAAGCGCTCGTAGCTCCAGCGGACGATGTCGGCGGTGCCGGCGAAGCTGATCCAGTTGGTGACGGGGCAGCGCACGGCGGCCGCCGCGAAGCGGTCCGTCTGCCCGATGGCCCAGCTCGAGAGCACGCCGCCGCCGCTGCATCCGGTGACGTAGAGCCGGTCGGGGTCGATGTAGCCCCGGTCCAGGACGGCATCGACGCCGGCCATCAGGTCGTCGTGGTCGACGCTCGGGTAGCCGTCGTCGATGGCATTCCCGAAGGCGGTGCCGTAGCCGGTGGAGCCGCGCGGGTTGGTGTAGAGCACCACGAACCCGTTGGCGGCGTAGGTCTGGTAGGTGTGGCTGTAGCCGACGTTGTACATCGCGTGCGGCCCGCCGTGGATGTGCAGGATCAGCGGGTAGGCTTCGGCGGGGTCGAAGCCGGGCGGTTTGACGATCCAGCCCTGTACGCGCGTGTCGTCGGTGGAGTCGTACCAGAGTTCTTCGACTTCGCCGAGGGTCTTGCCGGCGAGGAGGTCGTCGTTGAGCCGGGTGAGCCGGGTGATCGCGCCGCTCGCCAGGTCGACGGCCACGACGTCGTTCGGATCGTGGGGGGCGGTGCGCGTGGCAGCGGCGAGGCCGGACGGCGCGAGGCTGCTGAGCGAGAGCATATGGGTGCCCTCCGTCACGGCACGCACCGGTCCATCCAGCGGCGCGAAGTGGATGTTGCGCGCGCCCCGGTCCTGCGCCGTGAAGTAGACGCCCCGGCCGTCGCGGCTCCAGTGGAGCTGCCCCGCATCGCGGTCGAGATCGCCCGAGAGCAGCCGCATCCCTGCGCCGTCGATGCCGATCACGTACAGCTCGCTCGTCTTGTAGGTCTGGAGCGTGTACGGATAGCCGGTGAAGGCCACGTGCCGCCCGTCCGGCGCGACGACGGGGTTGGCCCAGGCGCCCTTCTGCGTCGTCAGCCGGCGGCGGGCGCCCGTCTCGACGTCGACGGCGTAGAGGTAGGACTGCCGGTAGCCGTCGCCGCCGTGGTCGTCGTGCACCAGCCCGTCGAAGACGATCTCGCGGCCGTCCGGCGTCCAGGCGAGCGAGGCGGGGAGGCGGAGGCCCGAGAAGTCGATGCCGACGCTCCAGTCACCGTGCGTGAGCGGGCGCGGCGTGCCGCCGTCGGCGGGGACGACGAAGAGGTGCGTGTGGCCGAGCTCGGTGAAGCCCTGCCGGTCCCGCCGGTAGTGCAGCTCGCGGATGATGCGCGGCGGCTTCGTCCACGTAGCGCCCTCGGGCGGGCTCGGCATCGGGATCGACCAGGATTCTTCGTCCGGCACGCGCATCACGAAGGCGAGCGACCGGCCGTCCGGCGCCCAGCGCACGCTCGTGGGCGTCTCCGCGACGCGCGTGATCTGCGAGGTCGCCCCGTCGTCCATCCAGCGGACGAAGAGCTGCGTGCCGGCGGGGTCGCCCGGGGCGAGGTAGGCCAGCCGCGTGCCGTCGGGCGACCACTGCGGGCTGGCGCCGTCCGTCAGGTAGCGGTGCTTCGAGCCGTCGGCCCGCATGATCCACAGCTCAGACTCCCAGCGGTCTTCGAGCTGGTTGACGTGGCTGCGCGTGTAGACGATGTGGCGGCCGTCCGGCGAGATCTGCGGGTTAGAGGCCCGCTCGAACTCCAGCACGTCGGCAGCCTGCACCCGGCCGGCCTCGGCGGTGGAAGCCTGGGCGGCAGCCGGAAGGACGAGCAGGCCCGAGAGGACGAGAAAAGCGACGAGGCGGCGCATGGGGGACCTCGGTGCGTGGCAGAGAACGGGGGACTTACAGTAAAGCGACGGATTGCGAAACGTGCAAGGCCGGTGGCGCCGAGGCCGCCCGCCGGCGGTGGGTGGTGCGGCTGTGTTGTGCCTGATCCTCGCCCTGCGTATGCTGAAGGCGCCGTGCCGCCGTATAGGCGCCTCCCACGGCGTTCGTCGAACCAAGTCCGAGGAGAGCATGCCGAAGCCCCGCGTGTTCCTGGGTTCCGCGTCCGAGAGCCGTGCCATCGTCGACGCCCTCGAAGCCGAGTTGAGGGCCGTGGCCGTGATCGAACGGTGGGACGTCGACATTTTCCGCCCCGGCCACTTCACCCTGGAAGAGCTGACCCGCGCAGTGAACGAGGTCGACTTCGCCATCTTCGTGCTCGGGCAGGATGACGTCACCGAGTCGCGCGGCGCCGTCGTGCCCTCTCCACGCGACAACGTGATCTTCGAGGCCGGCCTCTTCACGGCGATCCTGGGCCGGGAGCGCACCTTTTACGTCGTCGACCGGTCCGGCACCAAGATCCCGTCCGACTGGTCCGGCCTCGGCTACACCACCTTCGATGCCGCGGAGCAACGCCCGCGCGACAAGGTCTTCGAGGCTGTCGCCAAGATCCGGCCACAGCTCGAAGCGTGGCAACCGCTGCGGAGTCTGGGGGCGCTCGCCGCCGTCGTCGGCCCCTGGTGGCAGTTCGTCATCAACATCGACGACGGCGCGGTATTGAGCCTCATGAAGATCGCGGCCACGGAGCCGGTCGACCTGCGCGTGGAAGGCCGGGCGTGGGCGGCGGACGGGACGCTGCGCGCGCGCTACCGCAGCCGCAGCGCGGACTACGACGAGGGCTCGCGCACGCTCTACTACTACTGGGAGGGGGAGCATCCCCGAGAGCAGGCGATCCCGCGTTACTTCGGCGTCGGGGAGGCGACGTTTCATCTGGATGCCGGCGCCGCCGCCGCGACGCGCGCCGAGGGCTGGTTGTCAGCCACCAGCGTCTCCGACGTGACGGACGCGTTCACCAAATCCACGGTGTACGTGCGCGCCACGCCGGAGGAGTTGACGATCGTGGAGGGGGGTGACCATGAGGAACGCAACGCCCTCATCCAGTCGAAGCTGACGGAGCGGCAGCAGTTCTAGCGTTCTACGTGCGCGGCCCTGCCCCGGGGGCGAAGCGGCCGGTCGAGGCGTCGTCCCGCCCGGAGCCGTCCGCGAGGCCGGCACTCCGCTGATTGGACATCTGCCCGCGCCTTCCTATTTTGCAGCGGCCCAGCGGATGACTCCGCGGCCGACCACCGCCTGCCCCACACCACCCGACTCTGCCGGAGGCTGACACCCATGAACACCGCTACCCGCGCCGCCGCGCTTGCCATGATGCTCCTCGCCCTGCCGGCAGTCGCCCTCGCCCAGAACGGCGACGGCCCCGACGAGCCCGTCACCGCCTCGCTCAAGGGCCTGCACGACATCACCAAGAACAACCTGATGAAGACCGCCGAGATGCTGGACGACGCGATGTACGCGTACCAGCCGACCGAAGAGGTCCGTACCGCCGGGCAGATCCTCGCGCACGTCGCGAATGCCCAGTATGCCTTCTGTGCCGCCGCAGCCGGGGAGGACAGCCCCAACGCGACCAACTACGAGGAGGCCGCCACGACGAAGGCCGACATCGTCGCCGCGCTCGAAGCCGCCTTCGCCTACTGCGACGGCGTCTACGCCGAGATGACCGACGCCGAGGGGGCCGAGGTCCGGAACGTGTTCGGGATGGAGATGGCCGCCTCGGCGATCCTCGCGTTCAACGCGGCCCACAATTACGAGCACTACGGCAACCTCGTCACCTACATGCGCATCAACGGGATGACGCCGCCGTCCTCCATGTGAGCCGGCCCTGGTCCTCGCAGGGTGACGCCCCGGGCTGCTGCGCACCAGCGGCCCGGGGCGTGCTCGTTGCGGCCCCTCAGAATCCGCCGCCGGCAGGGGGCACCCCGGGCGAAGCCAGCCCTTCCAGGACCCGGCGGGCGTCCTCCCCGACGAGGAGCGTATCTAGACCGAGCGGCGGCGATGGAGGCGCCTCTCCGTAGTGGTGCCCGAGCGGCACGGCCCGCCGGATGACGCGCACCTGCGGCTCCGGCGACGCGGCCCACTGCCATCCGGTGACGAAACTCAGCCCCATCACGCTGACGACGACGGCGGCGGTGGCGGCGCGGCGCACCCGCCGCCGTACGGACGGTACGGCCCGCGCCTTCCGGCCGTCCGCCTCGGTGGCGGTGCCGGAACGGGGCCGGGCGATGAGACGGTACCCCACCGTGGGGACCGTCCGGATCAGCTCGTCGCGGCAGCCCACCTGCCGGAGGGCCTTCCGGAGATCGCTGATCGCTCTGGTCAGCGCCTCGTCTGCGACGTAGCCGGCCTCGCCCCAGCCGCAGGCCAGCAGCGCCTCGCGCCCGACCGTCCGGGGGGCCTGTTCGGCGAGGCAGACGAGGACCTTCATGATCCGTGGTGGCAGCCGGATCTCGCCGTCCGCACCTCGGAGCAGGTGCGAGGCCGGATCGACGGTGCAGGAACCCAGTACGAAGCGGTCGCGCGGCGTCATCGTGCCGAAGGGTCAGGAGAAAAAAAGGAGGTTTTCTTCAGGAAAACGAGCCACGGGCCGGCTTAGTATCGGCCCGACCCTGACGTCCATCCGTCTCGTTTCCCGCCGATGTGCTGCCAGCCGTTCCGCCCTGTTCTCTGCGTGGCCGCCGCCCTGCTGGCTCTTGCGCCGGCCGGCGGCGATCTGCTCGCACAGCCCCGCCGGCCCGGCCCGCCGGCGCAGACAGCGACCGTGAGCGCGGTCCAGAAAGCCGACCTCGTCGCGGCGCTGCAACGGCGCATCGCCGAAACCTACACGTTTCCGGACTCGGCGGCGGCCCTCGCCCGCCACCTCGACGACCGGCTGGCCGCCGGCGCCTACGACGGCCTCACGGAGGCGGTCCGTTTCGCGGACCGGCTGACCGAGCATCTCCGGGCGTTCACCGGCGATCTGCACTTCGCCGTCGTCTACGATCCTGCGCGCTACGCCCGCATCGAATCCATGGGCCTCGGCCCCAACCCGGCGCAGTACCGCTTCGACGGGGACGGCCTCGAACCGATGCCCGTCCCCGAAGCCGGCACGCCGCGCTACCGGCAGGTCGTCGAGCCGCTGCGCCGGCGCAACTTCAACTTCCGGAAGGTCGAAGTGCTCGACGGCAACGTGGGCTACCTCCGCATCGAGACGATGCCGCCCCTCGCGCTGGGCCGCGCCAAGGCCGACGCCGCGATGGCCTTCCTGGCGGATGTGGATGCGCTCGTGCTGGACCTCCGCGACGTGCCGGGCGGCACCGGCGGGTTCATCCCCTACCTCATGAGCTATTTCTTCCCGCCGGGCGACGTGCTGCTGTTCACGCGCGAGTTCGCCTTCGCAGACACGTCGGTGGCGTTCCACACCTACCCGGACCTGCCCGGGCCGCGCCTCGACGGCGTCCCGCTCTACGTACTCACCAGCGGGATGACCGGATCGGCCGCGGAGAACCTGGCCTATACGCTCCAGCAGCACGGCCGCGCCACCGTCGTCGGCGAGGCGACGGCAGGGGGTGCCCATTCCTCGTCGATGATGTTGCTGGCCGACGGCTTCGTCGCGCAGATCCCGATCGCTCGCGTGGTGCATCCGGTGTCTGGTACCAACTGGCAGGGGGTGGGCGTGCAGCCGGACCTCCCCGCCCCGGCCGCGGCCGCGCTCCACACTGCTCACGCAGCCGCCCTGGAGCACCTGCTCGAAGCCACCGAAGACCCACCCTACCGGGAGCAGCTGGCCCGCTACCGCACCGCCGTGCAGGCCGACGCCGCAGCCTCCGAAGACACACGCAGGGCGCAGCAGGCGGCCCTCGCGGAATACGAAGGCCGTTACGGCACGCGCCGCGTCTTCGTGCAGGATGGCACGCTGCACTACCAGCGTCCGGGCGGCCCGGCGGTGCGCCTCGCGCGCATCGGAGACGACCTGTTCCGGTTCGACCTGGAACCCGGCATGCAGAGCCCCGTGCCGCTGCCGCACCTTCGGTTCGACCGCGATGCCTCGGGCGCCGTGGTCGGAATGACGGCCCTGCGCGAGGACGGCGCCGTGCAGGACGTGTTCGAGCGCGCGCGCTGAAGCCCCAACCGACCGAGAAAGACCATGAAGCGAACGGCTCTCCGATCCTGCGCCGCCGTCGTGATTGCCGCGCTGAGCCTCACGGCCGGCTGCGATGACGGCGGCCCCGATGGCCCCGACCTGATCGGGAGGTGGCGCGTCACAGCCCTGGAAGACGGAACGGGTGACCTGACCGCCGTGGTCCACCAGGCGTTCCACGTCATCCGGTTCGAGTTCGCGCCCGACGGTTCCTTCCGCTGGTTCCAGGACGGCGTGGACGACCGCGACGACGACCTCATCACGGGCGCCTACGCCCTCGACCCAGACGGGCCGGACGCCGGGACCGTCCGCCTCACCCTGGAGGACGACGGATTCGCGGTGCAGCTGGACTTCGACCTCACGGTGCTGACGGCGGATCGGATCCGCCTGGCGACGCGTGCCGATCGGTTCAACGAGATCAGCGAGGCCGACTTCTCCGGCACGCTGATCGTCACGCTCGACCGGCTCTGAGTGCCGAGGGGGCTCGCTGTGCAAACGATCCCGCTCCCTCGCACGCACCGCGCCGCCCGCTGGGCGGCCCTCGCCGTCGGCGCGATGCTCGTGGCCGCCGGGTGTGACGGCGCCCTGCCGGGGGGCGATCCGGAAGTCGCGCGGGTCGAGATTCTGGCTGCCGCGCCGAGGCTGCTCGGGGTCGGCCAGACGATGCAGTTGCACGCACGCGCCTATGATGCCGCCGGCCGCATGTTCACGCCGGAGGCCATGGTGTGGAACGTATCCGATGCCTCGGTGCTGCGCGTCTCCCGCACCGGCCGCGTTACGTCGGTCGCACTCGGCTCGGCACTCGTGAGCGCCACGGCAGGCGGCGTGATCGGCGTGCACCGCCTCGACGTCGTCCCGAGCTATCTGCTCCCGTACGCCCGTGGGACGTCGCACCGTGTGGTTCAGGCCTTCGGGGGCGCTTTCAGCCACACGGCAGGCTGGCACTATTCGTACGATTTCGCCATGCCGATCGGGACGCCCGTGCACGCCGCCCGCGCGGGCACCGTGGTCCACGTCGAGGAAGCATTCGAGGACGGCGATACGGCCCTCGGGCACGAGAACTACATCATCGTAGACCACGGCGACGGGACCTTTGCCCGCTACCTCCACCTCACGCGCGGCGGCGCCCTCGCCCGGCCCGGCCAGCGCGTGACCGCCGGGCAGCCGATCGCGCGGAGCGGCAATACCGGGTTCAGCACCCTGCCCCACCTGCACTTCGACGTCACCGCCGGGTGTGGCCTCCCGCTGCCGGACTGCCACACCGTGCCGTACTGGTTCGCCAACGCCACTCCCCACCGCCCGCCGGCAGGCGCCACGGTGCTGGCGCGGTAAGTTACGGCGCCCCTCCCGCCCCCACACCATTTCGCCTCCGGGGGCCATCCAATCGTCCGCCGGCGGGGCGGGCTGTGGAACTTCGCGTGAAAGGCTCGAATTGACCTATCCCCGACGGCGCCGCTGGTCTATCTTTGGACCTCTCCCCTCTCTGACTGACGAGCAACCGTCTCTGACCGATAGACTGTACACCCGCATCGCATCGGCATGACCCTTCAAAACTCCGCCTGGACTCTCGCTTCCCTGCTCGTGCTGCTGGCCCTCACGGCCTGCAGCGGACCGGCGCGCCTGGACGCCGAGGCGCCGGCCGAGGCCCCGGCCGCCGACGCCTCGGACCTGGAGGCGATCTACTGGGCGCGGCAGGACAGCGCCCGGGCGCGCTTCACCGACGCCGACGTCGACTTCATGACGGGCATGATCGCGCACCACGCGCAGGCCCTCGTGATGTCTGCCCTCGCCCCCACGAACGGCGCCAGCCCGGCCGTGCAGACCCTCGCCGCCCGCATCATCAACGCCCAGCAGGACGAGATCGCGTCCATGCAGCAGTGGCTCCGCGACCGCGAGCAGCCCGTGCCCGAGGTGCACATCGACGGCCTGACCCTGATGGTGCACGGCGCGGGCGACCACCACATGCACATGCCCGGCATGCTCACCCGGCAGCAGCTCGAGGCGCTCGCCCAGGCCCGGGGCTCCGCGTTCGACCGCCTCTTCCTCACCTACATGATCCAGCACCACCGCGGGGCCGTCACGATGGTGGACGCCCTCTTCGCCGCCGACGGCGCCGGGCAGGACGAGGCCGCCTTCAAGCTCGCCTCCGACATCCACGTGGACCAGCTGACCGAGATCGCGCGGATGGAGCAGATGCTGGAGGCGCTACCCGGCCAGACCCCCTGACTCCCCCTTTCCCCTCTCATCCCCTCCGTTCTCTAACCCAGCCTGCACTTATGAACCACACGACCCGCTCCCGGGGCCCCGCTTCGCGGACCGCCTCCCATCCTCTCTGGTCGCTGCTCGCCGTGGCCGCGCTGCTCGGCGTGGCGGCGTGCGCCCCCAAGCCGATGGCGCAGGATCCCATGCCGCCGGCGCAGCCCACCCCCCCGCCCGGCGCCCCCAGCCCGGACCCGCGCGTCGGGCTCGGCGCGGGCCGGTTCGACCCCGAGGAGGCCATCGGGAACCTCCGCCTCCTCTCGTCGAGCCGGCCGCCGGAGGCGTTCGTCGGCGTCACCAACTCCGACCTCGCCTTCAAGGACAACTACGCCATCCAGGGCAACTACAACGGCATCATCGTGTGGGACCTGAGCGACCCCCGCAATCCCACCCTCGTGACCGAGTACGTCTGCCCCGCCTCGCAGAGTGACGTCTCGGTCTACGAGAACCTGCTCTTCGTCTCCGGCGAGGGGCTCGGCGGCCGGCTCGACTGCGGCACCGAGGGCGTGCAGACAGCCGTCAGCCCGGACCGCCTGCGCGGCATCCGGATCTTCGACATCAGCGACATCCGCAACCCCGAGTACGTCGCGAACGTGCAGACGTGCCGCGGCTCCCACACGCACTCGGTCCTCAAAGACCCGAACGACGACGAGAACGTCTACATCTACGTCTCCGGCTCCGCCCCGGTGCGCCCGGCCGAGGAGCTCCCCGGCTGCTCCGGCGCCGCGCCGGACGAGGACCCGAACACGGCGCTCTTCCGGATCGAGGTCATCAAGGTCCCCCTCGCCGACCCCACGCAGGCCGCCATCGTCAGCTCGCCGCGCATCTTCGAGGGGCTCGTGGAGCCTCCGCAGCACGGCATGGCCCCGGCGGACATCGCCGCGATCGAGGAGGCCAAGGCGCGCGGTGAGTTCGTCGTCGAGATCTTCGGGCAGGAGCGCATCGTGCCCTCCGGGTTCGTCGCGCCCATGCTCGCTGCCTTCGTCCAGGAGCGCGGACGGGAGGTGGCCACGGCTGCTGACAGCGCCGCCTTCCGGGAGGCCCTTCCGGGCATCATCGCGGCGCGGTTCGGCCCCCAGGAGGAGGAGGGCGACGGCCCCCGCCCCGGCCCCACGCAGTGCCACGACATCACGCTCTACCCGGAGATCGGGCTCGCCGGCGGCGCCTGCGAAGGCTACGGCCTGCTGCTCGACATCTCGGACCCCGACAACCCGACGCGCATGGACGCCGTCGCGGACTCCAACTTCTCCTACTGGCACTCGGCCACGTTCAACAACGACGGCACCAAGATCCTCTTCACCGACGAGTGGGGCGGCGGCGGCCAGCCCAAGTGCCGCGACACCGACCCGATGGAGTGGGGCGCGAATGCCATCTTCACGCTCGAAGACGGCGAGATGCGGTTCAAGAGCTATTACAAGATCCCCGCCGCGCAGACGCCCCAGGAGAACTGCGTGGCCCACAACGGCTCGCTCATCCCGATCCCCGGGCGCGACGTCATGGTGCAGGCCTGGTACCAGGGCGGCATCTCGATCTTCGACTGGACCGACCCGGCGAACCCCGTCGAGATCGCCTACCACGACCGTGGCCCCGTAGACCCCGACCGGATGCAGATGGGCGGCAGCTGGTCCGTCTACTGGTACAACGGCCTGATCGTCAGCTCCGAGATCGCGCGCGGGCTCGACGTCTTCGAGCTCGTCCCGAGCGCGTACCTGACCGAGAACGAGATCGCCGCGGCCAACACGGTCCGCCTCAGCTACCTGAACGCGCAGGGCCAGCCGCAGTACGAATGGCCGGCCTCGTTCGTCCTCGCGCGGGCGTACCTGGACCAGCTCGCGCGATCCAGCGGGCTCTCCGCCGCGCAGATCACCGCGGCCCGGCAGGCGCTCGACCAGGCCGAGAACGCCTCGGGCACGGCCCGGCGGACCGCGCTGACCACCCTCGCCGAGTCGCTCCGCGCCGAGGCGTCCGGCTCCCGTGATGCGGCCAAGGTGCGGATGCTGGCGGATGCCGTCCGCGCCCTCGCGACGGGCTGACCCGGAGCTGCACCCGTCTTCCACGGAACGCCGGTCCTCGTCAGGGGGCCGGCGTTTCCGTTTTCTCGGGGGATCCGGGATCGACCTCGTAACCCGAGGCCACGGCTTGACACGGCGGGCCGCAGGGGCGTACTTGCTCTTGCAGAGACGCGACGCCGTCCGCGCGCGCCCGTCGATGTCTGCTCGGCGCCGGTGGCGGGTCTTCTGTGCAGGCGCCGGGACCCTCCTCGCCCTTCGTCCCACGGAGGCCGCATGCCCACGACGATCATCATCGGCACGGGAATCTCAGCCACGGCATACCTTGCCTCGGCCAACCGCTACCTCGGGCAGATCACCGTGCTCGGCGGCCCGGATCTGTGGAACCAGGTGGATCCGCACCATCGCATGGGCCAGCCTCGGCCGCTCCTGACGGGCAACCTTCTGGGCGGAGGGCCTGCGGACCGAGGTTTTCAGGAGCGGCCACGGCCCGGCCGGCATTTCATGCTGGCGCGCGACTTCGCCTGGCTGGTCCAGGATCAGCTGCAGCGCCACGCCAACGCGGTGGTGCCCGCCTCGTACGTGACCGGCATCACCCGGCTGGCCAACCGCCGCTACCGGGTCGAGTTCAACGCGGGGCACGGCGCCTATGTGGCCCAGTGCGACCACGTGATCATCGCGACGGGGGCGGGCCCGGCCCGCGCGCTGATGGCGGGAGAAGACGGCCGCCTCGAAGTGGACGTGAACGGCATGGAGGGATACGTGGTCGGCGGCAACGACTTCATGGCGCCCGGCTGGACTATGCCGCAGGGCGCGGACCCCGCGGGAGCCCACGTGGCGGTCTACGGGGGCTCGGCGACGGCGGCGTGGGTGGTCGAGCTGGCGGCGATGCGCGGCATGAACGTCGTCTGCTGGTTCACCCGACCGGGCCGCGATACCGACCCCACTCGATGGAATGCGGACGCCCGTTTCGAAGCGGCCTTTCCCCCCGGCGCGCGCAACGTCCGGGTCGAACTGGACTACCGGGACCACCGGTTCGTGCTCCGGCTGGTCGGCGTCGAGCTACGGCGGCCCCGCCAGGGGCGCCCGTACGTCGGCCTGCGTTTCAGGGATCAGCAGGGGCGCGCGGTGCGGCGCGCGGTGGACCTGCTCGTGTACGCGCTTGGCACGCAGCATACCCGCGATGCCGGGATCCGGGCGATGCTGGATGCCAACCTGCAGCGGGACCTCGTCGCCTACTATGACCGCAACCTCGCCATCAGCGCCACGCCGTCCCTGCTGGCCGTCGGCACCGAAGACGGCACGCTGATGATCGTCGGCTCCGCCATGAGCAGCATGGCCGGCTTCGGAGGGCAGGAGCTGACGCTCCAGGGGGATCCGCTACGGCGGCTCGCGACGCTGGCCAGCTATGCCGACATCAGCGCGACGCTCCCCCCGGCCGCCCGCCCCACCGAAGGCATCGCCATGGTGATGGCCGGCATCGAGGCGCTGAACGATTACATCCCGGCCCGCCCGGCGCGCGGCGGACGGCTGGCGCATTACATCACCCCGGCGTACACGACGGCGCAGCCGACGGGCCGCGGGCAGCCCCCTCCGGGATTGGCCAATCCGTATGGCGGCCAGACCCGCCTGCACGCGATCGATTTCGAGTGGGACATCAACTTCAACACGAGCAACCGGACGCAGCTGGCGGTGTATCTAGCACAGTCCACCGATCTGGAGCCCTTCGCCGCCAACCTGGCGGTCGCGTTGATCGTCCACCTCCGCACGCGAGACCAGAACGTGCTGGGGCTGAGCGATCCGCAGGTCGCCGCCATCATCGACACGGCGGACAGGTACGTGCAGACCCTCACCCGGCTCAATCCTCAACTCGACGCCACGCGCTGGCTGAATGACGTCCTCCTCGGGCCAGACTACTACGTCGGTCAGTGCGTCGATTTCCTGACGACGGACCCGGGCTGGGTGCAGTACTGGAGGCAGCATCAGATCAACTGCTGAACGCGGCACCGGAAATCGACGGGGGTCCGGTCTCCGGAGGCTGCAGCGGGCCCGCGCTACCGTCCGTAGTCGTAGCGGTCCGCCTGCTGGGTGAGAGGCGAGTCCACCGCGAAGGTGCCCCCGAGGTGTTTGCACACGGCCGCGGCCGCGTTCAGGCCGGTGTGCAGCGCGCCCTCGGTCCACCCGCCGAACCACGACACGCTGTCCCCGGCGAGGTAGACGCCGGTGTCTGCAGCGGCGTCGTTGGCGGTGAGGAACTGGTAGTAGGCCGCCTGCAGCGCGGGGTCCTGGCCGGGATAGTTCAGCTTGAAGGCACCGAAGTAGAACGGCGTCGTCTCCCAGTCGATGTTGAAGACCTCGCCGCCAACGGGCTCCAGGTGCGCGGCGAACTCCGGGCTGATGCCGGCGATGACGCGGCGGAGCAGCTTGAAGCGCGCCTCGGGCGGGACGGCCAGCATCTTCGTTGAGTCGTCGCCCCAGGTGTAGCTGATGAGCACCACGCCGTCGTCGGTGTACGGATAGTCGAGGCAGTAGACCGCGCGGGGGAGCGCGTCGGTGAGGATGTCCGTGGGGATGGTCTTGGAGCCCTTCCAGAACTTGGTCGCCGTGCGGATGAACATCTTGGACGAGTTCATCAGGTGGAGCACGCGCACGGCGTCCTTGACGTCCTGCGAGAACAGCTCCTTCCGCTCCGGCGTGGGCAGCGCCAGGCCGATCATCTGCATCGCGCGGGTGGTGGTAGCGACGATCACGGCCTCGAAGGCCTCGTGCCGGTCCGCCCCGGCCACGGGGTCGTAGTAGGTCAGCACGGCCTGCCCCTCGCCGTCGAGCACCAGCCGCTTCACGGGCGCGCCCAGGTGGAGGGCGCCGGCCTCGAGCACGCTCGTCGCGCCGCCGTTGCCGGGCGGGGTGACGTCGGCGTGGAGGAACGCCTCGGGCAGCTGGCTGATGCCGTGCACCACCAGCTCCTGGTTCTCTTCGAACTGGCACAGGATGTTGCGGAGCATCTCCATGAACCCGACCTGGAAGAGCGGCCCGAACCCGCCCTGCCCCGTACCCAGCGCGCCGAAGGCGGCGACGTCGTCGCGGCTCCATCCGGTGCCCTCGACGACGGCGTCGTAGAAACTGGTGCTGGCGTATTGGTCGAGGAAGCCCTGCCAGACGCCCTGCACGTTTGCGAGGTCGCCCGAATTGTAGGCCTCGGCGAGCTGCCCGGTCAGCGGCGCCAGGAAGGCCCCGAACTCGTCCGCGATGCGGTCGAAGGGCGCCGGCGGCGGGTCCGGCGGGTGCCAGTCGTGGATCGTGTTCTGGTAGTAGATGCGGGTGAAGACCGTGCCGGGATCCGGGAAGCCGGACTGCCGCGCGATGCCGAAGCGGTCGAAGTAGTGATAGAGCACCTTGTTGACGGTCGGGAACCGCATCGCGCCGAGCTCGGCGATGACGTCGGTGGTGATGCCGCTGTCGGTGAACGGCCGCGAGTAGTGCCGCCCGCCGGCGCGGTGCGTGGCCTCGAAGAGGACAGGCGTCAGGCCCGCACGCAGGAGCTCGTAGGCCGCCACCAGCCCGGCTGCTCCGGCCCCGATGATCGCCACACGGGTGCCCTGCCGCTCGGCCGGCAGGGTGGCGATCGGGCCGTCGCCGCCGATGAAGGGCAGGTAGTCGTAGAGGTCGTCCGGATGGGGCCAGGCGGTGTAGGACGGCGCGACGGCGGGGCAGGCGCGGGGGGGGATGAAGGGCATGAGGGCCTCCGGACGGGTGGAAGGGAAGGAGGACACGCGGACGCCCTGGAACGGGCGGTGCCGCCCCCGGGCCGGGCTACCTGCGTCCGCGTGCAACAAACAACCGGGCGCCGACCAGAAAGGCAAGCCGGGGCGCCCCCGCAGATCCGCCACGCGCTCGAGGCCTCTCGTTGAGCACGGATTGACCTCGGATTGGACGGGGACTGGTCTGGCCGGTGGGCAGGCGCGGCCCCTATCGTGGATCGTGCAGTATGCCCTCGCTCTCGCCCGTCGGTGCGCCTGAACCCTGATCGATGCGCGCCGGCCCGGCCATTCTCTCTGTTTCGAGCGAGCCGCTGACCCTTCATCGTTCTAGGAGAATCACCATGCGAACCACACGGTATGCATCCCTGGGCTGGTGTGCCGGCGCGCTACTCCTCGCGCTCACCGCACTCCGCGCCCACGCGCTCGACGTCACCTTCACCGACGCCACCGGCGCCACCACGACGATCATCGACAACGGGCAGGGCGACAACAACCCGGCCGTCGGCGTCATCGACTTCCGGATCACCCTCTTCGGCTTAAACTTCACCGCCTTCGGGCGGGTCGAGGAGGTGGTGGCCGGCCCGCGGAAACTCGTGCGCATCACCGAGACGCCCGGCGCGCCGCCGCAGGGCTACTATCAGAACACCTCCCTCGGCAACCCGATCATCATCACCGTCACGGTGAACTCGACGGCCTTCGCCGCCGTCCCGGCCGGTGCGGCCTGGACGGTCAGCTACGCCGGCAGCACGTTCGACGGCCCGTTCCCCGGCACGCGCGTGCCCTGCCCGGGCAACGGGACCGTCACGATCCCGACGCACACCGTCACCGGCCTGCTCAACGGCGGCGCCGTCCCGCTCGGGACGGCCAACGGGCCGGTCTTCGTCAACGCCGCCCCGCGCGCCTTCGCCGCCGGGCGCCAGGGCCTGACCCCGGCCCCAGCGCGAACGCTCCAACTCGTATGGATGCTCGACCCCGACGCGTGCGACGGCATCCAGCTGCCGTCGAGCGCCGAGGTGATCCTGGAGCCGGGCGACGGGCCGCCCCCGGACGACCCGCCGCCGCCACCCCCGAAGCCGCCCTACGGAGACTGGTGGATGCCCGGCATCGTGTTCCTGATCCTGCTCATCCTCGTGA
>JAWWAN010000012.1:0-17917 GCA_033721675.1 Rhodothermales bacterium
AGGTGGTGGTCTCCATCGACCGCTTCGACGACGCCCACGCCGCCCCGGAGGGCCGCGTGCTCCACGTGCTCGGCAGGGGCGACGACCCCGGCGTGCGCGTGCTCTCGCTCGCGATGAGCCTCGACGTCCGCGCCGGCTTCCCGGACGACGCCATCGCCGAGGCCGAGGCCATCCCGGAGGCCCTCCCCCAGGGCGAGATCGACCGCCGCCTCGACCTGCGCGGCACGCCCATCTTCACCATCGACCCCGTCGACGCCAACGACTTCGACGACGCCATCCACATCACCGAGCTGGAGAACGGCAACTACGAGGTGGGCGTCCACATCGCCGACGTGAGCCACTACGTCCGGCCGGACACCGCGCTCGACGCCGAGGCGTATCTGCGCGGCACGAGCGTGTACCTGGTGGATCGCGTTATCCCGATGCTGCCCGAGAAGCTCTCCAACAAGGTCTGCTCGCTGCGGCCGCACGAGGACAAGCTGACGTTTTCGTGCATCATGGAGGTCTCGCCGCGCGGCAGCGTCAAGCGCTACGAGATCCGCGAGACCGTCATCCACTCCGTGCAGCGGTTCACCTACGAGGAGGCCCAGCAGCTCATCCAGGGCGGCCATCCGGACCACCCGCTCGCGCCGACCGTCGTCACCGCCGCCCGCCTCGCGCGCACCCTCACCAAGAAACGGATGCGCTCCGGCTCGGTGGACTTCGACCTGCCCGAGATCCGCATCCTCCTCGACGAGGACGGCCACCCGACGGACATCGTCCGCAAGGAGCGCCAGGAGGCGAACCGGCTCATCGAGGAGTTCATGCTCCTGGCGAACCGGACCGTGGCCGAGCACATCGGCAAGCAGCGCAAGGCGAAGCCGTTCGTCTACCGCATCCACGACGAGCCCGACGCCGACCGCATCCGGCAGCTCGCCGAGTACGTCAAGCCCTTCGGCTACCAGCTCCGGTTAGGGGAGGGCGGGATTGTGGATTCGGCGGACCTCAACCGCTTCCTCGACCACGTCAAGGGGTCGCCCGAGGAGTATGTGATCGAGAACGCGGCCCTGCGCGCGATGGCAAAAGCCGTCTACGCGACCGAGAACATCGGCCACTACGGGCTGGGCTTCCGCCACTACACGCACTTCACCAGCCCCATCCGCCGGTATCCGGACCTGATGGTGCACCGCCTGCTCAAGCGCTACGCCGGGGGCGGCCGGGGCGTGCCCGACGCCGAGACGCTCCAGGCCCAGTGCAAGCACTGCTCCGAGCGCGAGAAGACGGCCGTCGAGGCCGAGCGCGAGTCGGTGAAGCTGAAGCAGGTCGAGTACATCCGCCAGCACCTGGGCGAGCAGTTCGCCGGCGTGGTCAGCGGCGTGACCAAGTTCGGCATCTTCGTCGAACTCTCCGACGTGCTCGTCGAGGGCATGGTCCACGTCCGTGATCTCGACGACGACTATTACGTCTACGACGAGCGCACGTACAGCCTGATCGGGGACTACACCGGCAAGACGTACCGCCCCGGAGACCGGGTGCTGGTAGTGGTGGCCGGTGCAGACCCGGAGACGCGCAAAGTGGATCTGACGCTGACCGAATGACGGATCCTGCCCGGGAGCGCCGGCCTACAACCCGGCATCGGCGCGGGTGGCGGCGGCGCGGGCCGTATAGTAGTCGTTGAGCACGGTGGCGACGAGGGCGCGCCCTTCGTCCGATTCCTCGACGGTCACCCGCCGGGCCAGGTACCGGCGCGTGCTCTCGTGCGCGAGGGACTGGAGCGCGGCGAGGGCGAGTTTGCGGTTCTCGGGGCGCACGTCGGCCTCGTACACGAGGCGGAGCGCATCCAGCGCCCCGGCGAGCGAGGTGTGGTCCCGGTAGAGCGTCGCGAAGATGATCGCGTTGCGAAGCGCCTGCGTGCGCACGCCGTCGATGGGCGACTGGAGCGACTCGACGAGCTGGAGCTCGTTGAGCACCCAGCGTTCGCCTTCGGTGTAGAATCCGGAGTCCTGTGCGTGGGCGAGGCCGGGCAGCGCGAACAGCGCGGCGGTGGCGAATACGATGATGGCTTTCATACCTCCCTCCCAGGGATGAAATGAGAACGGAACCGATGCGTCCAGGGAGTGGAGGGATGCGGGGGGTATGAGGCCCTACGGCCGGCCCGCGCCCGGGGTTACGCCGGAGCCCAGGTGCAAACTTTCTGCCCTTCGCCCGTAAGAGGTCTGGCGAGACCGTCCATCCACCCGGCGCCCGGAGGGCGCTGCGACATGCGCACCGACCCCCTCCATTCCCACACCGAGGCCGGCCCCGGCCAGCCGAAGCCGCCTCACTTCGGCCGCACCGTCCTCGACGACCTCCACCAGGCCGACCTCCCCCGCACGCTCCGCGAGGACTTCCGCGCCATCTACGACTTCTACCTCGACCCTGAGACGCGGCGGGAGCTGAGCCAGATGGACCAGGGGCAGCGGTGGTTTCACCTCACCGGCTGGGTGCTCAAGAGCAGCGTGCTCAAGCTCTCCCCCAACCGCCGCCTGATGCTGCTCGCCGCTGCGCTCTTCCTCGTGCTCGGCATCATCGGCTACCCGCCGGGCCTGTGGATCGCCATCCTCGTGCTGCTGCTGATCCTGATGCTGGAGCTGAAAGACAAGCTGCTGGCCCAGGACGAGCTGGAGGCCGGCCGCGCCGTGCAGTTCGCGCTCCTCCCGTCGAACCATCCGCGCCTGCCCGGCTGGGAGACCTGGCTCTTCACACGCCCCGCCAACGAGGTCGGCGGCGACCTCGTCGATTATCTCCCGCTCGACGACCGCCGGCTCGGCCTCGCCGTCGGCGACGTCGCGGGCAAGGGCCTCGGCGCGGCGCTCGTGATGGCGAAGCTGCAGGCCACGCTGCGGGCCCTCGCCCCGGACCAGCAGGCCCTCGACGGCCTCGGCCGCCGCGTCAACGAGATCTTCTGCCGGGACGGCCTGCCCAACCGCTTCGTCTCGCTGGCCTACCTCGTGCTGGAGGCCGGCAGCGGGCACGTCCGGATGCTCAACGCGGGCCACCTGCCACCCCTCATCGTCCGCCGCACCGCGCTCGAAGAGCCCGCGAAGGGCGGCGCCGCCATCGGCCTCCACGGCACCGCCTGCTACACCGAGCAGGCGATGGATCTGGCCCCCGGCGACCTGCTGGTGGTCTACTCGGACGGGCTGACCGAAGCGCGCAACGAAGGAGGGGCCTTCTTCGGCGACGAGCGCCTGCGGTTGATGCTGCCGCACCTGCGCGACCTGCCCGTGGCCGAGGCCGGCCGGCTGCTGCTGGCCGAGGTCGAGCGCTTCGTGGGCGAGGCCCGCCCGCACGACGACCTCTCGCTGCTCCTGCTGAAGCGCGTCGAGAGCGACCCGGCCCCGCTGCCCGTCAACGGCACGGTACGGCTCGCATCGCCGCACCGGGCGCCCTGACCTTCGGTGCGGCCGGCGCACCCCACACATTGATTTTAGCGCCGCGCTTTCGTTTCGTCGAGGGAGCAGCCCCTTCGATTCCTGAGGGCCTACTCTTCCCATTCACACCCCCCCGAAGCGATGGCCGACACGTTGATCGGAACGTTCGAAGGGCTCTCCAGCCTCCGCACCGACGAGACCACGATGCTGTTGACCACGGTGAGCGCCGACACCGACGCGCCGCCGTCCTCGGCCCCGCTGCCCGCTGCCCGCGAGCGCTCCGGCCAGCTCGCGGTGGTGCGCGGCGAGCGGCGCGGCGACGTGCTCTTCGAGGCGCGCGTGGTCGAGGTCCTGTCGCAGCTCGCCTCCGAAGTGACCAAAAGCCTGCTCGACGACGGCGTGCTCACCCTGGCGGACCTCGTCGAGCGCACGCTCGCGGCCGAGCAGGTGTTCACCGGAGGCCCTGCGCCGGCCGTGCCGGGCGGCCAGGACGCCCCGCAGGACGATGTACCGGCCGTCACCTGCGCACTCGTCGTGGGGCATTGCGAGAGCGCCAAGGGCGCCTCCAGCAGCGACGGCCTCGCCGAGTTCGAATACAACGACGGCCTCGCGCCCCGCATCCGCGACCGGGTACGCAAGGCGAAGGTCGAGATCGTCCACCGCGACGAACCCAACCAGCGGCTCCAGCTCCCGGCCAAGGTCAACGCGCTCCGGCCCGACTTCATCATCAGCCTGCATTGCAACGCCTTCAACGGCAGCGCCACGGGGACCGAGACGCTCTACTTCCACACCTCGAATACGGGCCACCGCTACGCCAAGATCGTGCAGCGGCACGTGCGGGAGGCGCTCGGTCTGCGCGACCGCCACACCAAGGCCAAGACCGCCGGCGACCGGGGCGGGCACCTGCTGAAGAATACGGCCGCCCCCTGCGTCATCGCCGAGCCGTTTTTCATCGACAATGACGCCGACGTGGCGACCGCACGGGCGAACGAAGACGCGCTCATCTCGGCCTACGCCGCCGCCATCGACGAGATCGCCGAGCACATCGCTGGATGAAGGCACGCAGACCGGCGGGGGGATCCCGTGCCGCACGGCTGTCATCGGCAGGCCGTATGTTGGGGCCGGTCCTCTCGCCCATCCTCGCGCTCGCCGATGCCCGCCTCCTACACCCTCCCTCCTGAACCCGGCGAGCAGCCGGACTATCAGCGTGCCTACCAGCGCCTCGTGCCGGAGGGCGACGTGATCGCCCTGCTGGCTACCCAGCTCGGCGACACGCTCGACCCACTCGCGCACCTCACCGAGGCGCAGGCCGGCTCCGCGTATGCGCCCGGCAAGTGGAGCATCAAGGAGGTCGTAGGCCACCTCGCCGAGTGCGAGCGCGTCTTCGCCTACCGCGCGCTCCGCATCGCACGGGGCGACGCGACGCCGCTGCCCGGCTTCGACCAGGATGCCTACGTCGCCGCCGCCGGCTTCGATGCGCGCCCGATGGATGAGCTCGCCGCCGAGCTTCGCGCCGTCCGCGCCGCCACTGTGGCCTTCTTCCGGGGGCTGCCCGAGGCGGCGATGACCCGCACCGGGACCGCCAGCGGCCATCCGTTCTCCGTCCGCGCCGCCGCCCACACGATCGCCGGGCACGAACGCCATCACCGCCGGATCCTCCTCGACCGTTACCTGCCTGCCCTGTGAGCCTGCCCTACGACCCCGGCGACGCCCTCCGCACCCTGCGCCGTGCCGACGCGACGCTCGGCGCTCTCATCGACCGCATCGGGCCGTTCCGGCTGGAGCGGCGGCCGCCCTACGATCCGTTCCAGGCGCTCGCCCGATCCATCATCTACCAGCAGCTCTCCGGCAAGGCCGCCGCCACGATCCACGGGCGGGTCCTGGACCTCTTCCCGGACGCGGGCCATCCCACCCCGCAGCAGCTCCTCGACGCGCCGGACGACGTGCTCCGCAGCGCCGGCGTCTCGCGCAACAAGGTGGCGGCCCTGAAAGACCTCGCCGCGAAAACCCTCGACGGGGTAGTCCCCCCGATGGCAGACCTCGAAGCCCTCGACGACCACGCCGTCATCGAGCGGCTAACGCAGGTGCGCGGCGTCGGGCGGTGGACCGCCGAGATGGTGCTCCTCTTCTACATGGGCCGCCCGGACGTACTGCCGGCGACGGACCTGGGCGTGCAGAAGGGGTTCATGCTCACCTACGACCTCGACGCCCTCCCGACGCCGAAGGCGCTGACGACGCACGGCGAGCGCTGGCGACCCTATCGGTCCGTCGCGGCGTGGTATCTGTGGCGCGCCGTGGACAGCCGGGAGGGGTGAGGGCTCATGGGCCGATGGCCGTGTTGGGCGTCGAGAGCACTTCGACGAGCAGCATCCTCGGCGCGCCGCTGTACCCGAGCGCCTCGGCGGCGGCGGTGGAGAGATGCAGGCGTCCGTCTCCGGTGCCCCGGTCGATGAGTGTCACCACGATGCTGCGGCCGTTCGCCGGGTTGACCACGCGGAGCTGACTCCCGAAGGGCAGCCGTGCGGCGGCCGCCACGAGCCGCGCGGCATCGTACCGGACCCCGCTACCCGTGTATCGCCCCTCGCGCTCCGGGCTGATGACGCCGCCGGCGTACCACATCAGCCGCCCGCCTTCGCCGACGGTCTGCCCCGGCAGGGACGGTTGCCGCACGGCGGGGGCTTCGGCTATCGACGGCGGACGCTCCGGCGTGCTGCGATCCCCGGCGAGGCGCGGCAGGCCGACGGCCATGCCGGCCAGCACCGCCGCGGCCGCAAGCGCTTTCCAGGCCATCGGGAGGATGCGGGCGCGGCGCGGCGGCGGTGGGAGCGCCACCACCGGCTGCACGGGCAGCCCGCCGGTGGCCTCCATCAACAGCACGTCCAGGGGCAGGTCGCGCCGGCGCTCGTGGGCGGCGTGGTGCGGGCACGTCTCGCAATGCCGCAGGTAGGCCAGCACCTCATCGTCCGGCGCGTCGGGCAGGGGCGGGGCGGGCCATCGTGCCGGCGCGGTGCAGGCGAGGTCGGCGGGGTTCATGGCGAAGGGAGGGCGGCTCGGAGGGTTCATAGCAGGCCAGCGTCGCGGTAGGCCTTGCACGCGGCGTGGAGCCGCTGCTTGGCCCGCCAGTGGCGGATGCGCACGTTGGCCTCGGTCATGCCCAGCTCCTGCGCGATCTCCTTCATCGACCGGTCTTCCCAGTAGCGCGCCCGGTAGATGTGCTGGTCGACGCTGGAGAGCGTGGCCTTCATGATCTCCTGGAGGAAGTGGACGAGGTGGTCGTGCTCGCTCTTGCGCTCGGCGCGTGGCGCGGCGGCCAGGGCGGTGGAGCGCTCGGCCACCTCGGAGAGGTCGGCCCCGAAGTGCACCTCGCGGCTGCGGCGCACGCGGGTGCGCCGCCATTCGTCGTGCAGGTAGTTGGTCAGCACCCGCCGCAGCCACGCCTCGAAGGTGGCGTCGGCGCGGGGCGTGAAGCGGTGCAGCACGCGCGGCAGCTTGTGGCAGAAGAACGCCGTGACGGTGTGCTCGGCATCCTGCCCGCGCAGCCGCCGGTGGACGACCTCGGAGACGAGCCCGTGATAGCGCCGCCACAGCTCGAAGTACGCGGCGCTCTCGAGCACGTCTGGCCGGGCCAGCGAGGCCAGGTCTTCGTCCGAGACCCCGTCGAGGTCGTCGGGCGTCCAGGTCGCTTCCGGTGGAGCGTCGGGGTGCGGGGGTCGTCGCGTCGTCACAGTCCGTTACGGGTCAGGCGGCGAGATGGGGCCCTGTGCGTGGCATACGCCGGCCTAACGCGCCGGGTGCCCGGCCGCGGTACAGGGCCCGGGGGGCAGGGGCGATTTTCTTTGGCTGAAGATCCGTACTTTCTTCCGCACCCGCTCCCTGTGCCCGCCCCTCCATGACTGCTGGACCGTCGCCCGCGCGCCGAGGCCGGGCGGTGTGGCTGCTGATGGCGGCCCCGCTGCTCGCCGGCTGCCTCACCTTCGACACCGTGATCCGCCTCGGGCCGGACGGCAGCGGCGTGGTCGAGCAGACCCTGGTGCTCTCGGGTGCGATGCTGGATCTGTTGACGATCTTCGGCGGCGACGCGGAGACGCTCGAACTCTATACCGAAGAGGACCTGCGCGCTCAGGCGGCCGCGATGGGTCCGGGCGTCCGGCTCGCCGGCGTCGAGCCCATCGAGCGGGGCGACGCGCGCGGCTACACGGCCCGCTTCGCCTTCGACGCCGTCGGCGCGCTCACGCTCGAACCGGCGCCGGGGTCTCCGATGCCAGCGCCCGACGGCAGCACCCCGCCCACGCCGCACCTCGCGTTCCGCTTCGAGCCGGGGCCGCCGGCCACGCTCTTCATCGACATGCCGCCGGCCCCGGAGGCCGCTCCCGCCGCCGCCGTGGCAGCGCCCGCCATGGACAGCACGCTGCGGGCGCAGCAGACGGCGGAGCTGCGCACCCTGCTGCGCGGCGGGCGCCTCGGCCTCGCCGTCGAGATCGAGGGCACCGTGCTCAGCACCGACGCCCTGCACCGGGACGGCGATCGCATCACGCTGATCGACCTCGCCTTCGACGCCCTCGCGCTCCAGGACTCGACGCTGGTGCGGCTCTCCGAGACGCCGCACTACGGCGCGGCGCGGGCGCTGCTGGAGCAGGTGCCCGGCATCGTCTTCGAGCCCCGGCAGACGGTGCGCGTCCGGTTCGAGTAGCGGGCGGGCACGCCTGGCGCCGGGGCTGATGGCACCGCGCAGGTGTTTACCCGCCCGCGGGCTTATCTTCGGGCGCGGGGCTCCGATACTGATCCCGGGGTCGTACCTGCCGTCGCCCCCGATTCCCCCATCGTCTTCGAGCCCATGATCTACCTCGCGCTCGCGCGCCATCAGTGGATACGTTTCGGCCGCTCGCTCGAAGGCAAACGGCTCTGGCTGATCGGCCTGGGGCTCGTGCCGGTGCTCATCTACGGCACCTTCGTGCTGGTGGGCCTGGGGCTGTTCTTCGACCAGCTGCTGGCCCCGCTCGTCGCGGAGGCGCCGCCCGTACACGTGCTGGACGCCCACCTGCTCTCGGCGTGGGCGGGGATGCTCGGCCTGCGGTTCTTCTTCCAGCGTCCGCCCCGCCTCGAAATCCGCTCCTATCTGCACCTCCCGGTGGAGCGGCGGCACCTGCTGCGCTACTTCCAGGGCGCTTCGCTGCTGAGCCTGCACAACCTGTACCCGCTGCTCTTCTTCGTGCCGTTCTGGCTGAAGCACGTGCTGCCCGAGGCGCCTCTGCACGGAGCGTTCGCCTGGGCCGCCGGCATCGGGCTCTGCCTGGTCGCCTCCTCCTACCTGACCACGTGGCTGCGGCGCATGGTGGACCGCCACGGGCGCCTCGTGCTGCTGACCGCCGTCGCCTTCGTGCTGTTCAACATCCTGGACCAGAGCGTCGGGCCGGGGCTGGTGACGGCAGCGTCGTCGCGCCTGTTCGATGCCCTCGCGGCGGGGAACCTGGCCGTGCTGGCCATGCTGGCGCTGGGGGCCGCCGGCACGGTGTGGGCCGCCGGCCGCGCCCTGCGGCAGAGCCTGCGCGAAGACCCGGACGCCCGCGCCGCCGGCGCCCGCCTGCGCCTGCTGCCCGGCACGCTCCGCTTCGGCAACGCGCCCATGGCCAACCTGATCGTGCTCGAGGTGCTGCTGATGTGGCGCAACCGGCGCACGCGCCAGTACGTGCTCATCTCCGTCGGCGTCTCGACGCTCTACACGGCGCTGCTGCTGTCCGACTTCAACGCGCTGGCGGGCGGGCTGATGGCGGCCGTCATCGGGCTGTTCGCCTCCGGCGTCTTCGCGCTCAACTACGGCCAGCTGATGTTCGCCTGGGAGAGCCGGTACTTCGACGGGCTGCTGGCCCGAGACATCCCCCCGCACCACCTCGTGCTGGCCAAGTTCATGGTGTTGCAGGGGTCGTGCCTGCTGCTGTTCCTGCTCAGCCTGCCGCTCTTCGTGTGGCTGGCGCCGGAGCTGCTGATGCTCCACGTGGCCTTCCTGTTCTACAACGCGGGCGTGACGAGCCTGCTCATGCTGACGCTCGCCGTCTTCAACCGGCGCCGCGTCAACGCCGCCGAAGGCAGCTTCTTCAACTACCAGGGCTTCTCGATCATGCACTGGCTCTGGATCCTCCCCACCATCATCCCCCCCGCCCTGCTCCTGTGGGCGCTCGAAGGCAGGCCGGAGACGGCCCTCTCGCTCATCGCTACGGTCGGCCTGGTGAGCATGCTCATGGCCTGGCCCTCCAGCTCGGTGCTGTCCTTCGTGCTCGCCCGCCGCAAACACCAGATGGCGGCCGGTTTCCGAAGCCATGACCGTTGACGTCCACGACCTCACCAAGTCCTACGGCGAGCAGTTCTCGCTGCGCGTGCCCCACCTCCACGTGGCGCCGGGCGAGGCCGTCGGCCTCGTCGGCAACAACGGCGCGGGCAAGACCACCTTCCTGCGCCTGCTGCTGGACCTGCTCCGCGCCGACGCCGGCCACGTGCTGCTCGGCGGCGAGCGCGTCGAGAAGACGACCGCGTGGAAACGCCACGTCGGCTCCTACCTCGACGAGTCGTTCCTGATCGACTTCCTCCGGCCGGCGGAGTACTTCACGTTCGTCGGCCGCACCTACGGCCTCGCGCCGGCGGATACCGAGGCGGCGCTCGGAGCCTACCGCACCTTCCTCCCGGAGAACGCCCTCACCCCGGAGGCGCCGTACATCCGCGACCTCTCGATGGGGAACAAGAAGAAGGTGGGCCTGGTGGCGGCCCTCATGGTCTCGCCCCGCCTGCTCATCCTCGACGAGCCCTTCGCCAACCTCGACCCCGGCTCGCAGATCCGTCTGAAGAACCTCCTGCGCCACCGCCGCGCCGAAGCCGGCACCACGCTCTTCATCTCCAGCCACGACCTCGGCCACGTCACCGACGTCTGCGAGCGCGTCACCCTCCTCGACGACGGCCAGCTCGTACGGGATACGCCGACTTCCTCCGCCACGCTGCACGAGCTGCAATCCTACTTCGCCGCGACGGGGTGAGGGTAGAGAGGTAGGGGGTGTGGAGGGTCAAGATCTCCTACCTTCTCCCATCAATTCTTCCCTTCGTTTAACCGTGAATCCGCTCTAGGGCGCGGCGCTGGGCCGCCAGGGTGTGCTCCAGCTCGGCCTCGCCGTGGCGCGTGGAGAAGAAGAAGGCCTCGAACTGGGACGGCGCCAGGTAGACCCCCTCGTCCAGCATCGCGTGGAAGTAAGCAGCGTAGCGGGCGGTGTCGCACCGGGCGGCGGTGTCGTAGTCGACGACCTCGCCTTCGGTGAAGAAGAACCCGCCCATCGAGCCGACGCGCGTGGTGTGGTAGCGCAGGCCGAGGGCGTCGAGGTTCGCGCGCACGCCGTCGTCGAGGGCGCGGCCGTAGGCGTCGAGGCGGTCGTAGAGGTCCGGCGTGCCGGCGATCTTGCGGAGGACGGCGAGGCCGGCGCGCATCGCAAGCGGGTTGCCGGAGAGCGTGCCCGCCTGGTAGACCGGCCCCGCAGGCGAGACATGCTCCATCAGGTCCCGCCGCCCGCCGTAGGCGCCCACCGGGAGCCCTCCGCCGATGACCTTGCCGAGCGTCGTCAGGTCCGGCAGCACGCCGTAGCGCTCCTGGGCGCCGCCTCGCGCCACGCGGAAGCCGGTCATCACCTCGTCGAAGAGGAGCACGATGGCCTCGTCGTCGCAGAGCGCACGCAGCCCTTCCAGGAAGCCGGGCGCCGGAGGCACGCACCCCATGTTGCCCGCCACGGGCTCGACGATGATGCACGCCACCTCGCCCCGGTTCGCCTCGACGAGCGCGCGGACGCTCTCCAGGTCGTTGTAGCGCGCCACGAGCGTGTCCCGCGCGTTCCCGGCCGTGACGCCGGGCGAGTTGGGCTCGCCGAACGTCATCGCCCCGCTGCCGGCGGCGATCAGGAAGAAGTCGCCGTGGCCGTGGTAGTTGCCGGCGAACTTGATGATCTTGTCGCGGCCGGTGGCACCGCGCGCGAGGCGGACGGCGCTCATCGTGGCCTCGGTGCCCGAGTTGACCATGCGGACCGTCTCGATGGACGGCACCAGCTCGCAGAGCAGCGCGGCCACCTCGATCTCCACCGCCGTCGGCGCCCCGAACGAGGTCGAGTCTCCCGCGGCCTGCCGCACGGCCGCGACGGTCTCGGGGTCGGCGTGGCCGAAGAGCATCGGCCCCCAGGAGCCCACGTAGTCGACGTACCGGTTGCCGTCGGCGTCTTCGAGGTAAGCGCCCTCGGCGCGCCGGATGAACAGCGGCGTGCCGCCGACGCTCTTGAAGGCGCGCACGGGCGAGTTGACGCCGCCCGGAATCACGTGCTGGGCCTCCTCATAGAGCCGGGCACTCGTAGAAACATCGCGCGGGGTCGGGATCGGCATGGCACTGGCTAGAAGAAGGGTACGGCAGAGAACGAGCAGCGAGGGGAAGCGAGGCCGGCGGCACCTACAGCGGCGTGCCGGGCTCGACGCGGCGGTAGATGCCCCGGACGAGGGCACTGCCGCCACCGCAGGGGCGCGGCGCCTCGGCGAGGGCGAGGCCGGCGGCGTCTGCGTGGGCCGTCAGGGCGGCGGGCGTGGCAAGCGGAGCGGCGGCATAGATCCAGCCGCCGGGCACGAGCACGCGCCGCGCCTCGCGCAGCACCTCCACGAGCGCACCGGCCGGGATCCCCTCCACCGCTACCACCCAGTCGAAGAACGCATCCGGATAGCCGAGGGCATCGAGGCGCGGCACGGCGGTGACACGGCCCGCCTCCTCCAGGACGCCGCGCAGCGCTTCCAGGGCGTCGCCATCGGCCGCGCAGGCATAGACCTCCAGCCCGAGGCGGTCCAGCGCGGTGGCGTGCGGCGAGGCGCCGAGGTCCAGCACACGGCTGCCCACGGGCACGGCGGCGAAGGTGCGGAGCAGATGATCGGCGAGAGCGGGCATCACGGCGGCGCAGCTCAGACGCTCGCCTCCGGGCGCGCCGGGGATTTCTCAGCGGGCTGGCCCCAGCGGTGCGCCTCGGCAATGCGCTCGCACTGGTGGCAGCGCGTGCAGCGCTCCGAGGGATGGAACGTGGGCTGCTCCAGAATCGGGCGTGGCGAGAGCGGCGCACTCCCGTTGACGCCGGCCTTCGTTGGAAGCGCGAGCTGGGCGACCGTCGCCTCGGCCAGCGCCTCGATGAAGAGCGGGTGGCAGTTGAGCGCCGGCATCACCTCGTAATGATGGATGCCCGCCTCCTCGGCCTCCTCGCGGACCTCGATGTCCAGCTCGTAGGACGTCTCGATGTGGTCCGTGACGAACGCGACGGGGATCACCAGCACAGCCGTCTTGCCCTCGCTCGCCAGCGCCTTCAGCGTATCCGGCGTGCTCGGCGTGAGCCACTCCGCCGGCCCGACCTTGCTCTGGAAGGCGACGTGGTAGGGGCGGTCGTGGCCGCGCAGGGCCATCACGCGGTCTACCGTCGAGTGGATGAGGCAGCAGTACGGATCGCGCCGTTCCTTCATCTCCTTGACCGGCGTGCCGTGCGCGCTGAAGACGAGCTGCACGTCGTCCCTCTGGGCACGCGGAAAACGTTGTAACGCCTGGTCGATGCGCTCCGAGAGGGCCTGCACGTACTTCGGGTTGGCGGCGTACTCGAACGCGAAGGTGGTGGGCCACTCCGGGATCTCGCCCCGCTCCTGGAGCGCCCGCCAGTACATCAGCGACGACCCCGTGGTGGTCTTCGAGTACTGCGGGAAGAGAGGCAGCAGCACGACCTTGGTGACCCCGTCGGCATCCATCTGCGCGGCGGCCTCCTCGCTGAACGGATGCCAGTAGCGCATCGCGATGTAGGTGCGGAACGAGACGCCGGACGTGGCGCCATAGTGCTCGTTCAGCCAGGCCTCCAGCGCCTCGGCCTGCTCGCGCGTGAGGCGGTTGATGGGGCTGCCCCCCCCGATCACCTCGTAATCCGCCCCCACCGACTTGGCGCGGGTCGTGGCGATGAACCGGCACAGCCAGTCGCGCAGCCACCCCCACACGGGGATGTCGATGATGACCGGATCCATGAACAGGTTGTAGAGGAACGGCGTCACGTCCTCTGCAGACTCCGGCCCGCCGAGGTTCAGCAGCACCACCCCCACCCGGTCGCCCGGAGCCACGTCCAGCGCCTGTGGCGAGAAGAACTGGCCGGTGACGAGGCGCTCGTCGTAGCGGTACTCTTTCAGGAACTCACGCGGGGTCATCGCGGCAGACGGTCTTGGGAAGAGAGATACCGCTCGGCAGAAGAATGTTACAGGGTTTTCCGGTGGAGGCTCCACCGGCCCGGTTGAACTTTTGGCTAATCCACGGGGGTCTTTTGCCCCCGCTTCAGACGCCGCGCCCGACCGCTTCCGGCGCCAGGTGCAGCCAATCGCGCCGGTGGAAGAACCAGGCGGCGCGGGCCTCCGGCGTGCCGGGCTGCGGGCGCCAGTCGTAGTGCCAGCGCACGCCGGGCGGCAGGCTCATCAGGATGCTCTCCGTCCGCCCCCCCGTTTCGATACCAAATTTCGTGCCCCGATCGAAGAGCAGGTTGAACTCGGCGTAGCGCCCCCGCCGGAGGGCGTGGTAGCGCCGCTCGGGGTCGCCGTAGGGCGCATCCTGGCGGCGCTCGGCGATGGGCAGGTAGCTGCCGAGGAACGCCCGGCCGGCGTCCTGGGAGAAGGCGAGGGCGGCCTCGGGGTCGTCGCGCAGATAGTCGTAGAAGATGCCGCCCACGCCCCGCGTCTCGCCCCGGTGCGGGAGGAAGAAGTAGTCGTCGCAGGCGGTCTTGAAGCGGTCGTAGTCCGCCACGGACGGGTGGCGGTCGCAGGCGGCCTTCCAGGTGCGGTGGAAGTGCTGGGTGTCCTCCAGCGTCGGGTAGTAGGGCGTGAGGTCCGCTCCGCCGCCGAACCACTGGTCGTCGGGCGCGTGGAGGTCGGCACCCAGGGCGAAGTAGCGGAAGTTGGCGTGGACCGTGGGCACATGGGGCGAGCGGGGGTGCAGGACGAGCGAGAGGCCCGTGGCGAAGAACCGCTGCTGCGCGACGCCGAAGGCGCGGGCCATCCGCTCGGGCAGCGCGCCGTGCACCGCTGAGGTGTTGACGCCCCCCTTCTCGAAGACGCCCCCTTCCTCGATGACGCGCGTGAGGCCGCCCCCACCCCCCTCCCGCTCCCACGGATCGGAGCGGAAGCGCGCGGCGCCGTCGAGCGCTTCGAGGGCGTCGCAGATCGTCTCCTGGAGTTCCTCCACGAACCGCCGCATCCGGTGGGCCATCGGGGGGGTGTCGGGGCCGGTGGGTGCGGCGCGGTCGGGGGAGTCGAGCATGGGAAGCCAGGGAGGAACCTGTCGGGAGGCGTCGGGATTTCTGAGCGGCACGTCCAACCATCCGGCGCCCCGCCATGACGATCCTCGAAACCGCCCCGTCGCGCGATGAGATCCTTGAATTTATCGATGACGGCATCCGCCAGCTCCGCGAGGCGGGCGTCGAGGCGCGCTACATCGTCGTCGGGCCGGCCGCGTATACGCACCTGCGCAAGGCGATGGGCGCGCGGTTCCAGCGGGGCGCGGGACAGTTCGAGACGTACCAGCACGTCCCCATCGTCCTGGATCCCTTCCGCGACGACACGGCCTGCGTGCTGCCTGCTCCGAGTGAGTGCGCCAAGGGGGTACAGCCGTACCGGGTCTGAACGGCCGCGTGGATCACGCCTCCCGCACCAGCGCGTCGATGGCGCCGGCGAAGGCGTCCGGCCAGGTCGCCGGCGGGGGCGCGGTGAACGTCATGCGTTCGCGCAGCGTGGGGTGCTCCACCGTCATCCGCCAGCAATGGAGCGCGAGGTTGCGGCCGTCCAACGTGCGGCGGGCGCCGTAGCGGAGGTCGCCCAGAAGGGGGTGCCCCCGGTGGGCCATCTGGACCCGCACCTGATGGGGCCGCCCGGTCTCGAGGTCAATCTCCACCAGCGTCAGGCCGTCGTGGTGGGCGAGGGCGCGCCACGCCAGCACGGCGCGCTTCGCACCGGCGTGCTCGGGTGAGACGACCCGCACGTCCGGGTACGCCTTCACCAGGTGATCCACGCAGCGCCCCGCCCCCTCCATCCGGCCCTCGGCGAGCGCGAGGTAGCGTTTCTCCACGGTTCGGCGGCGGACCTGATCCGTGAGGCGCTGCGCGGCCTTCGAGGTGCGCGCCAGCACCAGCACGCCGGAGGCGGGCCGGTCGAGGCGGTGGACGAGCGCGAGGAAGACATTGCCCGGCTTCCCGAACCGGGCCTTCAGGAACGCCTTGCCGTGGTCCAGCACGGTGGCGTCGCCGGTGGCGTCGCCCTGCGAGAGCATCCCGGCGGGCTTGTCCACCACGAGCAGGTGGTTGTCCAGGTACAGCACGGGCGGCTCCATCAGCCCGGGCGCTGCGCCGCCGATAGTTCGTGCACGGCCTCGACGAACACGCCGACGTGGGCGGGGTCGTGGGTGGGATGCAGGCCGTGGCCGAGGTTGGCGATGTGGGCGCCCGGCCCGAAGGCATCGAGCATCCGCTCGACCTCCTCCCGGATCACGGCGGGCGACGCATAGAGCGCGCACGGATCGAGGTTGCCCTGCAGGGCCACCCGGCCCGCCACGGCGGCGCGCGCCTCGGCAGGGTCCACCGTCCAGTCCAGCCCGACGACGTCGTAGCCGGCCTCGGCCAGGTCGGGCAGCGCATAGTTCGCGCCGCGCGCGAAGACGATGAGCGGCACCCCGGGGCGCTCGGCGCGCACGCGCCCGGCGAGGTCGCGGAGGTATGGCAGGGCGAAGCTCCGGAAGGCGGCAGGCGTGAGCAGGCCGGCCCACGAGTCGAACACCTGCAGGAGCTGCGCCCCGGCGTCGGCCTGGCGGACGAGGTAGCCGGCCAGCACGTCGGTGATGCGCTGCAGGAGGCGGTGGCTGGCCTCGGGGTGGGCGTAAAGCCACGCCTTGGAGCGCGCGAACGTCTTGCTGCCGCCGCCCTCGATCATGTAGGCCATGAGCGTCCATGGCGCGCCGCAGAAGCCGATGAGCGGCACGCGCCCGCCGAGCTGGCGGCGGGTGACCGAGAGGGCCGTGTAGACATATTCCAGATCCCCGGCGGCGTCCTCCGGGCTGCGGAGCCGATCCAGGTCGGCCGGGCCGTCGAGCGGGCGGGGGAAGTGCGGCCCCGTGCCCTTGACCATCTCGACCTCCATGCCGAGGGCCTGCGGCACCACGAGGATGTCAGAGAAGATGATGGCGGCATCCAGGGGAATGCGTTCGAGCGGCTGGAGGGTGACCTCGGCGGCCAGCTCGGGGGTGCGGACGACGGTGAAGAATTCGTCCTCGGCCCGGAGCGCCCGGTACTCGGGCAGGTAACGCCCGGCCTGGCGCATGATCCAGACGGGCGCCCGCTCGGTGGGCTCGCCGCGCGCCGCGCGCAGGATCAGGTCATTCTTCAGCAGAGGAAAATCGGGCATGGTGGGCAGGAGGATGCGCTCGAAAAAGCAGGAGGGTGCCGAGCCGGCACGCCGATCGGCACCCTCTCTACGTCCGCTCGGGCCGGGATCTACATCCCGTCGTAGAGCTGCTCCCGCAGGAACGCGGTCGTCTTGTCCCAGGCGTCGGCCGCGGCGTCTTCGACGAAGTTCTGGCCGGAGGGGTTGGCGAAGGCGTGGCCGGCCCCCTCGTAGATCTCGATGGTGGCCTCCGTGCCGACCGCGTCCAGGGTCTCCTCGAAGGCGCGGACGTCCTCCAGCGGGATGCTCTCGTCGTCGGCGCCGAAGATGCCGAGGACGGGCATTTCGAGGGCGGCGAGCTGGTCGTCCTCATACCCGCTGACGCGGCCGTAGTAGATGACCGCGGCGTCGAGCGCGGATGGCATGTTGACCGCGCCGCGCAGCGCCATCCCGCCGCCGAAGCACCAGCCCATGATGCCGACGCGGGGCGCCTCGTAGCGCTCCGTCAGGAAATCGTAGGCGGCCCGAAGGTTGGCGTCGACGGCCTCGCCGTCTTGCAGGGTCTGCTGCATGATCATCTGCGCCTCCTGCGGCGTCGCGGCCACCTGCCGGCCGTAGAGGTCGACGGCGAGCACGCGGAAGCCTTCGCCGGCCAGCCGGCGCGCGGCGGCCTGCACGTTCTCGTTCAGCCCCCACCACTCGTGGATCAGGATGACGGCGGGTAGCGTCGTGTCTCCCGGCGCGAGGTCGAGGCCCAGCTCGCCGGCGATCGAGTCTGGCCGGGTGGGCACGGCCATGTACCCGATGAAGGCCTGGTCGGCCTCGTCAGCGAGGGTGTACTCGACGCCGTAGGCATTGACGGGATAGCGGGGTTCCTGAACGAGCACGGTGGCCTCGGGCGTATCGTCCTGGTGCTGCTCGGCCATGGCGTCGGCTTCGGCCTCGGCGTCGCCGGCGGGGTCGGCGCAGCCGGCGGCGAGGAGCAGAAAGGCGAACAGGGCGAGGAATAGACGGTTCATCGTCATCGCGGGGTGGGTGAGACGGGTCGGGGTTTCTTCTAGCGGATCGTTACGCTCCCGTTCCAGCCG
>JAWWAN010000013.1:0-17553 GCA_033721675.1 Rhodothermales bacterium
CGCCCGCGGCCCTCGTCTCTGACGAACCGGCCCTCGACGAGGACGCACTCGCGCTCGCGCCGCTCACGCCCACCGACTTCGCGCCGGACTTTCACAACCCGGACCTCCGGTTCCTCCCCGACGGCTTCGTCCTGCCCAACCAGCAGGTCACCCTCTGGAGCATCGAGCCGCTGTACGATCTTACGGCGGCCTCCGAGTTCGTCCTGGAGTTCGACGCCCGGCTGGAGTTGCCGGTGCAGGAGGTCATCGTGGCGTTCTCGAACAACCAGATCCCCTGGGGCTACGAGGGGCCGGACGCGCTCACGGTGCGGTTCTCGCCGGGCGACCAGGACATCTGGTTCCGTACCGGGTTTTACGAAAACTGGCTGGATCCCCGCCTCTTCTACAACAGCTCTGAGGGCGTCTTCGAAGCCGGCGCGTGGCAGCGGTACCGGTTCGTACTCTCCGCATCCCGGATCGCGATCTCCGTCGATGGGCGCGAAGTGGCCGCGGCCAGCCTCCAGGACGCCGAGTTTCCGCCGAGCGGGTACGTGGGCTTCGTCGTCTTCGGCAGCGACCAGGCCGGCGAGTCCACCGTCTCCTATCGGAATATCGCGGCGGCCCAGGTGGGAGACCAGACCCCCGGTGCCGTCCTGGCGGGCGGCCAGGAGCCAGGCGGCAGCCGGGAGATCGAGGGGATGACCGCCACGAACCCGGCGGCGAGCCTCGACGGGGACGGGGAGTACCACGCCCTCGTCATCGCCGTGCAGGACTACGTGGACGACGCGATCAAGGACCTCGACTTCCCGGTCCAGGACGCCCAGCGGCTCGTACAGACGCTGACCGGCGCCTATTCCTTCGACGCCGAGAACGTCCGGATGCTCACAAACCCGAAGAAGGCCGACATCATGCGCGCCCTGGACCAGATCAGCCGCGAGGTGAAGCCCGAGGACAACCTGCTGATCTTCTACGCGGGCCACGGGTCCTGGGATGACCGGATGGAGCAGGGCTTCTGGCTGCCGGCCGACGCCGAGCGCGACTTCCGCGCCAACTGGCTCTCCAACGGTACCCTCCGCGACTACCTCAAGGCCATCAAGACCCAGCACACCCTCCTCGTCACCGATGCCTGCTTCAGCGGCGGGATCTTCAAGACGCGGGCGCTGGGGAGCGGTGCCAGCCGGGCCGTGGAGTCGCTCTACGCCCTGCCCAGCCGCAAAGCCATCACGAGCGGGACGAAGAACGAGGAGGTGCCGGACAAGAGCCTCTTCATCCAGTACCTCGTCCAGCGCCTCGAAGAGAACGAGCAGCCGTTCCTGACGGGGCAGCGCCTCTTCATGTCCATCCAGGATCCCGTCTCGAACAACAGCCCGCAGGTGCCGCAGTTCGGCGTGGTCTTCGGCACGGGCGACGAAGGCGGCGACTTCGTCTTCCGCCGCCGCGACGCCTCGTGAGCCGCGCCCTGGCGGCTACAGCGCGACTTCCTTGGGATAGCACACGTACGGCTTGACGACGGGCGGCGTGAGGGCGTCGATGGCGGCCGTGTCGGTCGTCTCGGAGAGCTCGCGCGCGGTGCCGTCGCGCTCGAGGATCAGGATGGACTCCGAGACGCGCTCGTAGGCGGCGTGGCGGGAGAAGTCGAGCGTGAGGTAATAGGAGGCGTCTTCGGCCGCGTGCGCGGCGTCGGTGAGGCCGGCGCGGCGGAGGTAGGCGGCGATGCGGTCCATCCACGCCTGCACTTGTGCCTCGGACGGCGGCTCGCCCAGGAACGTGGTGCGGAAGAACCGCCGGTCGATGAACCGCCGGCTGAGGTCGGCCAGGATGCGGTCTTCGCTCGTGCTCCAGCACTTGAGGCTGTAGAGCACATCCGTGTCGTCGAGCGCGCAGAAGCGGCGGCGGATGGCGGGCTCGTCCACGCGCCGGGCGTCGACGGTGTGTTCGAGGAAGTAGAGGAGGGCGGGGGAGGCGCCCTCGACCGGGGCGCGGCGGCCGGCGTCGAGGTGGTGGCGGGCGCGGCGGAAGACGGCCCGCAGCAGCTGGTCTCCGGCCAGCACGGTCTTGTGGAGGTAGACCTGCCAGTACATCAGCCGCCGCGCGATGAGAAAGTTCTCGACCGCGTAGATGCCTTTGGCCTCGACGGCCATGCGGCTCCCCGGCCCGCCCTCCACCGGATGCACGCGCAGCGTCTTCAGGATCCGCTCGACGCCCACGCGCCCCTCGACGACGCCCGTGAAGAACGAGTCGCGCCGCAGGTAGTCGAGCCGGTCCATGTCCAGCTGGCTGGAGACCAGCTCGTGGAAGAAGGGCCGCGCGTAGGTGCCGTCGAAGATGGCGAGGGTGAGGTCGAGCGCGCCGCCCAGCCGGTCGTTGAGTGCGACGACGAGCGCGCGGCTCATCACCTCGTGCCGGAACCGCTTGATCAGCTCGTGCTCCAGCGTGTGTGAGAACGGCCCGTGGCCGACGTCGTGCAGGAGGGCGGCGGCGAGGGCGGCCGTATGCTCCTCGGGCGAGATCGGGGTGCCCTTCTCGGCCAGCACGCCGAGGCTCTCCTGCATGAGCGCCATGGCCCCGAGGGCGTGGGCGAACCGCGTGTGCTCGGCGCCGGGGAAGACCAGATTCCCGATGCCGAGCTGCCGGATCCGCCGGAGCCGCTGCACCTCGGGCGTCTGGATCAGGTCCAGGATCAGTGCCTTGGGCACAGAGATGAACCCGTGTACCGGATCGGAGAAAAGCTTGAAGCGGCTCTCAGTGGCAGGCATGCGGCGGGGCCGGGGAATGAGGGACGGACCGCGAACGTCCAACCGGCCACGCGGGTTCGGAGAAGCGAGGGGCGGAGGATGCCGGCGCCAGGCATGGCCGCGCCCCGCGCCGTAGATTGCCCGCTCCACCGAAACATCGCCGATGTTCGTCCCGAGAGAAGAACGCCTGCTGGACTGCTGCGTCGAGGCGCCGCCCGCGTTTCTGCCGAAGGCGCGGTACGCCCTCCGAATGCTGCTCCTGCCGCTCGGCCTCGCGCCCCGCTGGGTGGAGCGGGGCGCACTCGCCGGGCCGGGGTTGTATTACGGACCGGAGGAGGAGGCCCTGCCCGCCGGCTGCGTCAGCCTCTCGCTGCGCCCCGAGACGGCCGCGTACTTCGCAGGACGGAGCCCCTACCCAGCCGACCGCGTGCGCTGGATGGAGTGGGGCGGCACGCGGTGGCCCGTGCTCTTCGACGATGCAGAGGAGGGTGATCTCGTGGCGTCCGCGTTCTTCTGGCTGGCGGGATGGCAGGAGCACACGGTACCGGAGCGGGACCGCCACGGACGCTTTCCCTACGCGGCCTCGTTGCAGGCCGCGTTCGGCACGCCGCTGCGGCCGGCCGTGGACGCCTACCGCGAGAGGCTGGCCGAGCGCCTGCAGGCGGCCGGCGTTGACCTGCACCGGAGAACCTGGGGCGGCGCGAACTGGGCGCTCTGCCCCACGCACGACGTCGACTATCTGCGGAAGTGGCGGCGGGGGCTCGTCTACCGCGAGGCGGTGCCCCACCTGCTCCTCGGCACACGGGGCGACGCGCCGGCCGCGCGCCTCCGGCGCTTCGGGGCGTTCCTCCGGCAGTGGGCGCGGCGGGGCGACGTCTACCGCGAGGCGCTCGTCCGCCTCCATCGCGAGACCCGCCAACGGGGCGGGACGGCGACCTTCTTCTTCAAGACAGGCGCCCACGGCCCGTTCGACGTTCCCTACCCGCTCGACGACCCGTTCCTGCACGCGCGGGTAGCGGCGCTGCGCGCGGACGGGTTCGAGGTCGGGCTGCACCCGAGCTACCACGCCCACACCCATGCCTTCTACCTGGCCGACGAGGCCGCGCGGCTGGCCGAGCTCGCCGGGGCGCGGCCGGTCTCGGTGCGCCAGCATTACCTCCGCTACACCCCTCCCACGACGCCCCGCCTGCACGCCCGGCACGGCTTCCGCATCGACACGTCGCTCGGGTTCGCGGAGCACGAGGGGTTCCGGCACGCCACGTGCCATCCGTTCCAGCTCTACGACGTGCAGGCCGACGCCCCGCTGGACGTCTGGGAGATGCCGCTGGCCGTCATGGAATCCGCCCTGTTCAACCGGCGCGGGTTCGACCCCGACGGGGCCGTCGCGCAGACGAAGGCGGTCATGGAGACCGTGCGGCGGTTCCGGGGCGTGGCCGTCCTGCTCTGGCACAACATCCTGTGGGACGAGCTGGACCACCCGGACTGGGGCCGCCACTTCGAGGCCACGCTCGACCATGCCGTCGCCGGCGGCGCCCGGATCGCTTCCTTGCGGGCGGCCCTGGCGGAGTGGCTTGCCGCCCCGGCCGAGGTAAAGGCAGGGGCGGCTGTACGATGACCCCGCTGTGCCGTATCCTGAACGCGCGGCGCCCGCGCAACAGCGGCGGCGGGGCCGCGTAGCGGGGCCTCATCCAGAGCTAAATTCTTAGCACCCCCCCTTCGCGCCATGCGCAGCGAACGGCCGTCCACGTTGGAGGATCGCGCCCATGGCGTCGTGGTTCCGCCCGCGCCGGCTCCCCTGCCGGGCGCGCTCCGGGCGGCGTCGGCGCATCGCTGGCCCCATCATTCGTCGCTGTTTCTCTTCACGTTTCTCTGGGGCGCCAACTTCGTGCTGGCCGAGGTGGCGTTGCGCGAGATGGCGCCGATCTCGTTCAGCGTCTCGCGGTTCGTCACGGGGGCGCTCGCGCTCATCCTCGTGCTGTACCTCCAGTGCCGGGTGGTGGCGCGGCGCACGGGCACGGCGGTCCGCCTCTTCCCGAGCGTGCGGCGGGAGGATTGGCCGCGCCTGCTGCTCGTGGCCGTCTTCGGGGCGGCGCTGGCGCCGTGGCTCGGGATCGAAGGGCTCGGGCTCACGCACGGCGCCCGGGCGTCGCTCTGGCTGGCGCTCGGGCCGGTGTTGAGCGTCGGGCTCGGCGTCGTGCTGCGGACGGAGCGGCTCGGGTGGATGGGGCTCGTCGGCGTGCTCCTGGCCGGTCTGGGCACGCTCACCCTCGCCCTGGACGGCCTGCGGTCTGAGCAGGACTACTGGCTCGGCGACCTCCTGCTGGTGCTGGCCCTCCTCCTCGCCGTGGCAGAGCTGCACCTGATCAAGCCGCTGGCGGCCCGCTACGGTGCCACGCCCATGGTCACGGCGCGGACGGTCATCGGGGGGCTTCTCTACGTGGCTCTCGCCACGCCCTCCCTCGCGGGTGAGCCATGGCTGACGCTCACGGCATGGACCTGGATCGCGATTCTGGCGGGCGGGGCCGTGGGCGTGGGCGTGGGCCAGTGGGTGAAGGTGCGCGCCCTGCACGCGCTCGGCCCCACGCGGGTGGTGCTCTACGGCAACCTCGTGCCGGTCGCGGCGATGCTGTTGGCGTGGGCCGCCCTCAGCCGCGTGCCCTCCCTGCTGGAGGTCGTAGCGGCCGTGCTGATCCTGTTCGGCGCCGTCTGCCTGCAGCTCTTCGACCGGTACCGCCACGTGACGGCAGACACCACGGCGACGTCCGCCTGACCCGGTTGCCCGGCCCGGTTGCCCGGCCCCCGAAATTTCTCTATCGTGGAGCCTGCCACCGGCCCTTGACCCTGTCTTTCTCCCTGTGATGATTCGTTCCCTGTACCGGCTCCTTCCGCTCCTCCTCCTGTGCCTCGTGGCGTGCAGCGCGCCGCCGCGCACCCCTCCGGCCGCCGTCCCCACCGCCGGCTACACCCCGCCGGATCCCGCCATCGAGGTGACGATCCTGCAGATGAACGACGTCTACGAGATCACGCCGGTGGCGGGCGGCGAGAGCGGCGGGCTGGCGCGCGTGGCCACGCTCCGCAAACGCCTCCTCGAAGAGAACCCCAACACGCTGACGGTCATGGCCGGCGACTTCTTCAGCCCGTCGGCGCTCGGGACGGCCAGGGTGGACGGGGAGCGGCTCGCCGGCGCCCAGATGGTGGCCGTGCTCAACGCCCTCGGCCTCGACGTGGCGACGTTCGGCAACCACGAGTTCGACATCGACCGGGAGGCGTTCTATCAGCGGCTCGGCGAGTCGCGCTTTCAGTACGTGGCGAGCAACGTCTTCGACGCGCAGGGGCGGTCGTTCCCCGGCACGGCCGCGCACCTGATCTGGAAGATCCCCGGCCCCCGCGGCGATACGCTGCGGCTCGGCCTCGTCACGGCGACCATCGACAGCAACCCCGTCGAGTACGTCCGCTACGCCCCGCCCGTCGAGCGGATGCGGGCCGAGATCGAGCGGATGCGCGGGCGCACCGACGCCGTGATCGCGCTGACGCACCTCGCCCTGGAGGACGACATCGCGCTCGCCGACTCCATCCCCGCGCTGCACCTCATCATGGGCGGCCACGAGCACGAGAACTACCAGCTCTGGCGTGGCACTACGCTGACGCCCATCACCAAGGCCGACGCGAACGCGCGGACCGTCTACGTCCACCGGCTGCGCTACGACCCGGCCACCCGCGCGCTCACCGTGCGCTCCAACCTGGAGCGGATCACGGACGCGATCCCCGACGACCCTGCGGTGGCGGCCGAGGTGGAGCGGTGGGTGGACGCCGCCTTCGCCGGGTTCCGGGCGCAGGGGTTGAAGCCCGCCCAGCCCGTCGTGACGCTGCCCGTGCCGCTCGACGGGCGCGAGGCGAGCGTCCGCAACCGCCCGACGAACCTGACGGACCTCATCGCCGAGGCGATGTACCGCGCGGCCGGCGCGCCGGACCTGGCCGTCTTCAACAGCGGCTCCATCCGCATCGACGACGTGCTGCCGCCCGGCACGCTGGTCGAGTACGACGTGATCCGGGTCCTGCCGTTCGGCGGCGACGTGCTCACCGTCACGATGCCCGGTAGCGTGCTGGACAGCGTCCTCACCATCGGCGCCGGCCCGAACCAGGGCTCCGGAGGCTTCCTGCAGCACCACGGCGTGACGCGCACCGCCGGCGGCTGGCAGATCCAGGACCGCCCGCTCGACCCCGCCCGCACCTACCGCGTCGCCATCAGCGATTTCCTCGTCACCGGCCTGGAGAAGAACCTCGGCTTCCTCACGCTCGACGACCCCCGCATCGCTCAGGTAGCGACCCACGGCGACGTCCGCCTCGCCGTCGTCGCCGAACTGAAACGACGGTACGAATGAGGGGAAGGGAGGTACGGATGATTTGAGATTGATGATTGGCGAGTGAAGATTGTTGAAGGGGCTGTCTTGGCAGTCGTCGGATGGTCGATCCTTCAACAATCATAAATCCATGCTCTGCCATCTCAAATCATCCGTACCTCATCCTCTTCCTCATCTTCATGTGACACACCGCTGGCAGGTCGGTATCTTTGCTTGATGAGTAACGCAGCAACCACGCAGGGCACCGGTATGGGGCGCAGCGCCACCAAGAGCACGAAAGGGCAGACGCCGCTGATGCGGCAGTATTACAAGATCAAGGCGCGGCACGCCGATGCCGTCCTGCTCTTTCGGATGGGCGATTTCTACGAGACGTTCGAGGACGACGCCGAGACCGTCAGCCGCATCCTCGGCATCACGCTCACCAAGCGCTCGAACGGCTCGGCGGCGGACGTGCCGCTGGCCGGCTTCCCGCACCACGCGCTGGACAGCTACCTGCCCAAGCTCGTCAAGGCGGGCCTGCGCGTGGCGATCTGCGAGCAGCTCGAAGACCCCAAGTACGCCCGCAAGATCGTCAAGCGCGGCGTGGTGGAGGTCGTCACGCCCGGCGTCTCGTTCCACGAGCAGCTCCTCACGCCCAAGCGCAGCCACTACCTCGCCGCCGTCCACTTCGGCACGGAGCGGACGGATCGGGAGTGGGTCGGCTTCGCCTTCCTCGATGCCTCGACGGGCGAGTTCGCCGTCACCGAGGTCCACGTCTCGAAGCTGGCCGATCTGCTCCAGACCGTGGCGCCGGCCGAGGTGCTGGTGGACAAGCGCCTGCGGGACCGGCTGGACGCGGTGCGCGGGCCGTCCTACGTGACCACGCCGCAGGAGGACTGGGTCTTCGGCGCGGACTTCGCGCAGGAGACGCTGCTGCGGCATTTCAAGACACACTCGCTCAAGGGCTTCGGCGTCGAGGATCTGAAGCTGGGCCTCGTGGCGGCGGGCGCCGCGCTCTACTACCTCGGCGAGACCCAGAAGGGCCGCCTCCCGCACATCCGCCGCGTCGCCCGCTACCAGAGCGACGACTTCATGGCGCTGGACCCCCAGACGAAGCGCAACCTGGAGCTGGTGGCCTCCATGCGGGACGGGGGGCAGGAGGGCACGCTCGTCCAGATCCTCGACCACACGCAGACGCCGATGGGCGGGCGGCTCCTCCGCAAGTGGCTCCTCCGGCCCCTGCGCCACGTGGCGAGCATCGAGAAGCGGCTGGATGCCGTGGCCGCCCTCCACACGGGCCGCCGCCTCCGCGAGCGCCTGCGCGCCGAGCTGGGCCAGATCGGCGACCTGGAGCGGCTGGCCGCCCGCGTCGCGACCGCCCGGGCGACGCCGCGCGAGCTGGTCCACCTCAAGCTGTCCCTGCAGCAGATCCCGGTACTTAAAGCGATCCTTCAGGAAGAACCCTGCGAGCCGCTGCGGCGCCTGGCAGACAGCCTGACCTGCTGCCCGGATGTCGTCGCCCGCATCGAGGCCGCCCTGGTCGATGAGCCGCCGGCGGCGATCACGGACGGCGGCCTCATCCGCGACGGCTTCTCGGAGGAGCTGGACGCCCTCCGGAAGCTGGCCCGCTCCGGCAAGGACTGGGTGGCACGCATGCAGAAGCAGGAGAGCGAGCGCACCGGCATCCCCTCGCTCAAGGTGGGCTTCAACAAGGTCTTCGGGTATTATCTGGAGATCACGAATGCGCACAAAGACAAGGTCCCGGACGACTACATCCGCAAGCAGACCCTGGTCAACGCCGAGCGGTACATCACGCCCGAACTGAAGGAGTACGAGGAGAAGATTCTGACGGCGGAGGAGAAGATCGCCGCGCTGGAGGCCGACCTGTTCACGGCGCTGCGGGCGGAGGTGGCCGAGGCCGTCACGCCGCTCCAGCTCAACGCCCAGCTCGTGGCAATGCTGGATTGCTTCTGCGGCTTCGCCGAGGCGGCCGACCGCTACGGGTACGTCCGCCCCGAGGTCCACGACGGCCGCGCAATGGAGATCGACGGGGGGCGGCACCCCGTCGTCGAGCGGACGCTCCCGCCGGGCGAGCCGTTCATCCCGAACGACCTCCGGCTGGACCCCGAGACGGACCAGATCCTGATCATCACCGGCCCCAACATGGCGGGCAAGAGCGTGGTGCTGCGGCAGGTGGGGCTGATCGTGCTGCTGGCGCAGGTGGGCGCCTTCGTGCCGGCAGACCGCGCCCGCATCGGCGTCGTAGACCGCATCTTCACCCGGGTGGGCGCCTCAGACAACCTCGCGGCGGGCGAGAGCACGTTCCTCGTGGAGATGAACGAGACGGCCAACATCCTCAACAACGCCACGGCCCGCTCGCTCATCCTGCTCGACGAGGTCGGGCGCGGCACCTCCACCTTCGACGGCCTCTCGATCGCCTGGGCGCTGGTCGAGTATCTGCACGAGACGCCGGCGGTGGCTGCCCGCACCCTCTTCGCCACGCACTACCACGAACTCAACGAGCTGGCCGCTCGCTACGAGCGGATCCGTAACTTCCGGATCCAGGTGCAGGAGCACGAGGGCAAGGTGATCTTCCTGCGCACGATGGTGCCGGGCGGCGCGGACCACAGCTACGGCATCGAGGTGGCGACGATGGCCGGCCTGCCGGACCCCGTCATCGCGCGGGCCCGCGCCGTCCTCGTCCAGCTGGAGAGCCAGCACCTCGTAGTGGAAGGCGGCGAGGCGGCGGGAGACAGCCTGCCCCGGCCCGCCGAGGGCGTCCGCTCCCGCCGCCCGGCCGTCCCCGCCCTCGACGACGCCGACTTCCAGATGTCGCTCTTCCAGCCCGCCGCCCCCGATCCCGAGGCGGAGGCCCTCAAGGAGCGGTTGCGGGGCCTGGATCCGGACCGCCTCACGCCCATCGAGGCGCTGCTGGCGCTGGCCGAGCTGAAACGCCTCGCCACCGGCGATTGATTGCCGGACGTGCCGTTCGTATGCTGTGATTCGCTCCTCCGCGACCCCCCCCAGTACGAGGCCCGGCCATGTGGGATGACGACCACGACGACGACCGGCGCTACCGCGTCGTCGTCAACCACGAAGAGCAGTACTCCATCTGGTTCGCTGACCGGGATCTTCCGCTCGGGTGGAAGGCCGAAGGCTTCAGCGGGACGAAGGAGGAGTGCCTGAAACACATCGAAGAGGTGTGGACGGACATGCGTCCGCTCAGCCTCCGCAAGAAGATGGAAGCGATGGAGCGAGCGGGGCGTACTCCCTGAACGATCCTTCCTGCCTTCCTCTCGAGTTCCGGCTGAGGCCGCCCCTGCTCCCTTGAAGACCTGCGTGATCGTCAACCCCAACTCCGGCTCGCACGAGCAGTGGGCCGCCCTCGAAGCGGCGTGTGCCCGCGAGCAGTTCACGTACTGGAAGACGACGGCGGAGGGCGAAGGGACCGACCTCGCCCACCGCGCCCTCGACGCCGGGTGCGAGCGGGTCGTGGCCGGCGGCGGAGACGGCACCGTCCGCGAGGTGGCCCTCGCGCTGCTCGAACGCGAGGCCGAGGCGGCGCTCGGCATCATCCCCCTCGGCACGGGCAACGATCTCGCCCGCACCCTCGGCTACCCCCTCGACCCCCGCGACGCGCTCGCCGTGATCCTGATGGACGACGTCCGGGCCATCGACGCCGTGCGCGTCGAGAGCGACGGCGACACGACCTTCGCGGTGAATGCGGCCGCCGGCGGGTTCAGCGGGCAGGTGGACGAGCAGCTCACGCCCGAGCTGAAGCGCACCTGGGGGCCGCTGGCCTACCTGATGGGCGCCGCCGCCGCCCTGCCGGACCTCACCGGCTACGAGACCCGCCTGGCGCTGGACGACCGGATGGAGGAAGAGGTCGAGGTGTACAACCTGATCGTCGCCAACGGCCGTACGGTGGGCGGCGGCAAGCGGGTGGCGCCCGAGGCTGACCCCTCAGACGGGCTGCTGGACGTGGTCCTCGTGCACGTCGCCCCGCTGCTGAACATCGCCGAGATCAGCGCGCGGCTGTTGGCGGGCAACTATCTGGAGAGCCCCTATGTGGAGCTGCGCCGCGCCCGCCGCTTGCGCGTGGCCGCCCGCCCCGGCATGTGGTTCAACGTCGATGGCGAGCTGCTGACCAAGGAGCCCATCACGTTCGAGGTGATGCCGCAGGCCCTGCGCGTGCTCGTCGGCCCCGACTTCTGAGGCGGACGGCCCCGGTTCAGAGGGCGGCGAAGCGCCAGCCGTCGGCGCGGAGGCGTTCGAGGACGGCGGCGAGGGCCGCCGGCGTGACGCCGTCGGCGCGCGGGTTGTCGTGCAGGACCACGATGGAGCCGGGGCGCACGGACCGCAGGATCCGGCGCTCGATGGTGCGCGCGACCGCGCCGGGCAGATAGTCCCCCGGCCCGACGTCCCACATCGTGCAGCGCTGGCGGCGCACCTGGCACCATTGGCGCATGGCCCGCGTGAACCGCCCGTAGGGCGGGCGCATCGAGCGGATGGGCCGCTGGACGAGGTCTTCGAGCAGCGCCGTCGTGTGCTCCAGCTCGCGCAGCACGCTCCGCTCGGCCGTCGTCCAGGCGTCCGGGTGGGTGAAGGTGTGGTTGCCCAGGGTGTGGCCGGCGTCCGCCACGGCGCGCGTCAGGCCGGGGTCGCGGTCGGCGTGGCGGCCCACCATGAAGAACGTCGCCCGCGCGTCGAAGCGGTCCAGCACGTCGAGCAGGCGGGCCGTGAGGGCGCTCGTCGGGCCGTCGTCGAACGTGAAGTAGGCCACCTGTGCGCGCGTCGGGATGCGCCAGAGCACATCCGGATAGAAGCGCGCTGCCCAGCGGGGCAGGTGGGTGCCGACGAAGTGGACCGGGTCGATCATCGGAAGGCGGGCCGCCCCTTCCACGCGGGCCGCGCCACGGCGGCGCCCACGCCCACGAGGACGACGTAGAGGATCTGGAAAGGAAGCTCCGGCAGGTAGTACCGGAAGAGCCACGGCTGCCCGAAGTGCCGGCAGGCCGGCCACAGGAGCGCGACCTCCGCGCCCACCTTGAGCCCGAGTGCCGCCAGCACCGGCCCCCACAGGCCGGGCACGGCGAAGGCCGCGGCGAGGCCGCCCAGCAGGAGCACGTAGAACGCGTAGACCCCCAGGATCGCCGCGACGAGCCGGCGCCGGGGATAGCGCGGGCCGGTGCCGGCCCAGCGCCTCCGCTGCGCCCAGAACGCCTGCACGTCCAGCACGGGCTCCGTCTCGACGAGGGCCGCCGGCGCGGCGCAGAACCGGACGCGCCAGGATGTCTCGCGGGCCAGGCGCTGCGCCAGCACCTCGTCGCTGGCCGGGCTCCTCCCATCCTGCGGATCGCGAAAGCGAGCGGCGAGGGCGCGGCGGTACGCCACATTGGCGCCGTTGCACATGTTGGGGCGGCCCATCCCGATGCCGCCCGCGCCGGTGGCGATGAGCGCCAGGAATTCGAGCGCCTGGAAACGCCCGAAGAGGGTCGGGCCGGGGCGGTAGCGGACCGGCCCGGCGACGAAGCCGGTCTCGGGCGTGAAGCAGGCCGCCATCGCGCCGACCCACCCCGGCCCGACCGTGCAGTCGGCATCCGTCGTGAGGATGATCTCGCCCCGTGCCTGCGCGATGCCGGCGTCGAGCGCCGCCCGCTTCCCGCGCCCGGCCTGCGGGCCACGGAGCCGCACCAGGCGGAAGGGGACGGCGGTACGGAGCCGCTCTACCCGGTCCGCGGTCCCGTCCGTCGAGCCATCGTCCACGACGATCACCTCCAGCCGCCCCGGTGGATAGGCGTTGGCGAGGATGGACCGGACGCAGGCTTCGATGGTGCGTGCCTCGTTGCGCGCCGCGACGACGACGGAGACCGTCGGCAGGCTTTCCGCCTCGATTTCGGGCACCGAAGCACGCCGCACCCGCCGGAAGCCGACCGCGAAGTAGGCGATCAGCGCCGCGTAGAAACCGGCTGCCGTGAGGAGCAGGAGAGCGAACATAGAACGGGAGACGCGTGCGACGGAACCGTGCAAAGATCTTCTATTCGCGAGAGAAATGCAGGAAACACAGGGGGATAAATTGCTAAATAGGCGAGCCTCTTCATTTCGTAACATAAACATCTTAGTTTGCCTCGACGATGCACCGAAACGAAGCATGCGTGCTGGATGAAGATCCTCATCGTAGGAAGCGGGGGACGGGAGCATGCACTGGCGCGGGCGCTCGCACGGAGCAACCGCCAACCGGAGTTGCTGATCGCCCCCGGCAATGCGGGCACGGAACCGCTCGGCCGCAACATCGCGCTGCCGCCGAGCGACCTCGCGGGGCTGCTGGCGCTCGCCACCGAGGAAGCGGTGGACCTGACCATCGTCGGGCCGGAGCTTCCGCTGGTCGAGGGCATCGTCGATGCCTTCGAGGCGGCGGGCCGTGCGATCGTGGGGCCGTCTGCGCATGCGGCCCGGCTGGAAGGCAGCAAAGCCTTCGCGAAGCGCTTCATGGTGCGCCACGGCGTGCCCACGGCGGCCCATCGCACCTTCACGAACCTGGAATACCCGGAGGCCGTCGCGTACCTGGAGGCCCAGGGGGCGCCCATCGTCATCAAGGCCAGCGGGCTGGCGGCGGGGAAGGGCGCAATCGTCTGCTCGACCCGGGAAGACGCACGGGCGGCCCTGGACCGCATCATGGTCGGCCGGGCCTTCGGGGCGGCGGGGGACAAGGTGGTCATCGAGGAATTCATGGAGGGGGAGGAGGCCAGCGTCTTCGTGCTCACCGATGGCGAGACGTACCGGCTCCTCGCGCCCGCCCAGGACCACAAGCGCATCGGTGAGGGCGACACCGGCCCCAACACGGGCGGCATGGGAGCCTACGCCCCGGCCCCCCTCGTCACCGACGCCCTGCTCGACCGCGTCCGCCACGAAATCGTCGAGCCGACGCTGGAGGGGATGCGCGCCGAAGGGTTTCCCTACCGGGGCGTGCTCTACGTGGGTCTGATGATCCAGGAAGGCCGGCCGCGCGTGGTCGAGTACAACTGCCGATTCGGCGATCCCGAGGCGCAGGTGGTGCTGCCCCTCATCGAGACCGACCTGGCCGAGCTGCTCGACGCCCTGGCGTCCGGCCGGCTCGAAAGCGTCGACCTCGCGCGGCGGGACGGCGCGGCGGCCTGCGTGGTGATGGCCTCCGGCGGCTATCCCGGCGCGTATGAGAAAGGCGTCCCCATCAGAGGGCTCGACGAGGCCGAGGCGGTGCCGGGCGTGCAGGTGTTTCATGCCGGCACGTGCCGCCGCGACGGACAGGTGCTGACCAACGGCGGGCGGGTGCTCGGCGTCACCGCCCTCGCCGCCGACCTCCCGGACGCGCTGGAGCGGGCCTACCGCGCCGTCGACCTCATCTCCTTCGACGGGGCGCAATACCGCCGCGATATCGGGTACCGGGGCGTGGAGCGGTTGCAGGCGGAGTAGGGGCCCCGGAAGCCCTCGTGGGAAACGGAGCCGGCAGCCCGTCGTTAGCACCGCCATGATCCGGCTCTCTCGTCTTCTCCTCGCGTGTCTGTGCCTGCCCTCGGTGGCTGCCGCCCAGCCGGCCGACACGCTGCTGGCCGGCGCGGAGCCCCTCGCGCGCTTCGCCGAGGCCCGCGCGCTCGCGCTCGACCCCACGGGCGCCCTCTACGTGGTCGATGCCGGGCGCGGCGTGATCGTGCAGCTGACGCCCGACGGTCTGCCGCTGGCGGACTTCGGAGGCCCCGGCGCGGGCGAGGGCGAGTTCGACGAGCCGGCCGACCTCGACCCCACGACCGGCCTGCTCTGGGTCGTCGCCGACGCGGGCAACAGCCGGCTTCAGCGGTTCACCCGCACGTTCGCGCACCTCGAGTCCCTCCCCGTCCACCGCGCCGACGCGGCGCAACCGGGCGGGGCGGCCCGCACGGTCAGCATCGGAGAACAGGCCGGCGCAGGCCAGGCCGGTGGGCGGCCCGTGGCGGTCGCCGTAGGGCCGAGCGCCGAGACGTTCGCCGTCGACGCCGCGCAGGGGGTCGTGCTCAAGTGGGACGCCAGCCGCCGCCTCGAACGCACGATCGGGGGCTACGACGCCGGCGCGGGCACCCTCGTCGATCCTGTGGCGCTGGCGGCCGGCGAAGACCTATTGTACGTGGCGGACGCGGGGCAGGCCGCCGTCGTCGTCTACGACCTCTTCGGCGGCTACGTGCGCACGCTTGCGCCGGGGCGGGCCGAGGGCGTCCGTGCCGTCACGCTCACGCCGGAGGCCCTGTGGGTCGTCCTGCCCACGCGGCTGCTCGTCTACAGCCGGAGCGGCAGGCTGGAGCGTGCCATCGACGTCCGTCTGGATGAGCCGCTGGTCGATGTGGCGGTGCGCGGCGGCGCATTGTACCTGCTCACACGCACGCGGCTGCTGCGTGCACGCACGTCGTGACCGTTCGGAAACCCGTCTGGGCGGCTTCGGGTAGGGAGCCGGTCTGCCGCTCCACCCACCTGAACGCGCCGCCTGAGCCGACTTCGCTACCGCGTATCTTGCTTCCGTTTCGATGCTGGCGGCCCGGTGGGGCCTGATCGTATGCGCGCGCGGTTTCTGGTCCTCGGAGGGGTGCTCTGCCTGCTGGCCGGCTCGGCCGCCGGGCAGGTGCCCGGCGTACCCGCCCCCGGTCTGGGCGCCTTCCGAGACACGCTCGACCTCGCAGGGCCGCAGCCGTTCGCGCTGCGGCCCTTCATCCAGCCCGGCACCGAGCGGATCTTCGTGGGCGAGGCCCCGCTCGACACGGCCGCCTACCGGATCGACTATCGCTTCGGCCGCCTGTGGATCGACGCGCTTCCGGACTCGGCCGCCGCGGTCGTCGCCGTCTATCGCACCTGGGGCTTCACGTTTCGGGAGGAGTACGTGCGGCGGCGCGTCTCGGCCGAGGCGCCGGACGACTCTGCCCGCGCCGTCGTCGAGGAGCGCATCGCGGGGGGGAGCTACGATCCCTTCGCCGGCGTGCAGCTCCAGCGCAGCGGCTCGATCACGCGCGGCATCCTGGCCGGCAACAACCGGGACGTCGCCGTGGAGTCCGGCCTCCGCCTGGAGCTGGCCGGCGAGGTGGCCGAGGGCGTGCGCGTGCAGGCCGTCCTGACCGACGAGAACACGCCGATCCTGCCCGAAGGCACGACCCAGCGGCTCAACGAGTTCGACCGCGTCTTCATCGAAATCGAAGCGCCGCAGGGGACCGCCCAGCTGGGTGACTTCGACCTCGCCTTCCGGGAGAGCGAGTTCGCCCGCCTCGCCCGCAAGCTCCAGGGCGTGACGCTCTTCGGCGCCCTCCCGGACCCCGGCACGCGGGCCGTCGGGGGCGGGCACGTGGCCGTGGCGGGCGCCATCGCGCGGGGCCTCTTCCGCCAGCAGGACCTCGACGTGCTCGACGGCGTGCAGGGGCCGTATCGCCTCGAAGGGCAGAACGGCGAGCGGTTCATCATCGTCATCCCCGGCTCCGAGGCGGTCTACGTCAACGGCGTGCGCCAGACGCGCGGCCAGACGAACGACTACGTCATCGACTACGCGACGGGCGAGGTCACCTTCACCGCCCGCCAGCTCCTCGCCCCCGACGATCGCGTGACGGTCGAGTTCCAGTACTCGACGAACCAGTTCACCCGCACGCTCGTCGGCACCGAGGCCCGCGCCGACCTCTGGCAGCGCCCTGACCAGAGCCCGCGCGCCCACCTCGGCGTGACCGTCCTCCGCGAGTCCGACAGCCGCGAGTTTTCCGAAGAGTTCGGGCTGACCGTCGAGGACGATTCGCTCATCGCCGCCAGCGGGGATGCGCCGGCCACGCGCGACGGCGCCGTGCCCGTGGAGTACGACCCCGAGGCCCCCTTCGTCCACTACGTCCGCCGAGACACCGTCCTGGCCGACGGCACGATGGAGCCGTACTTCCGCGCCCTCGACGGTGCGCCGCCGCCGGGCGAGACCGTCTTTCGGGTGCGATTCACCAGAGTGGGGCCGGGGGAGGGGAGCTACCTGCGGCAGGGACGCAGCGTCAACGGGATCCTGTTCGAGTACGTGGGGCCGGGGCGTGGCGAGTACCTGCCCATCCGGCTGCTGCCCAAGCCGAAGCAGCAACAGCTCCTCGACCTGCGCGGCGGCTTCGAGCCCCTCCGCCGCCTCGAAGTCTTCGGCGAGGTCGCCCGCTCCCTCAACGACGTCAACCGCCTCTCCATGCAGGACAGCGCCGACGATGAGGGCACCGCCTTCGTGGGAGGGGTGCGCCTCAAGCCCCTCCCGGTTGCTGTGGGCGGGGCGGCCCTCGGGACCGTCGCCTTCGAACTCCGACGGCGCTTTACGGGCGACGACTTCGCGACGTTCGACCGGACCCGCCCCGTCGAGTTCAGTGCATCAAGGTACTGGGTGGATCCAAGCGCCGCTATGCCGGCATTGGTGACATCATCAAGGTCACTGTTAAAGAAGCGATTCCGCGTGGCCGTGTAAAGAAAGGCGACGTGATGAGTGCGGTCGTGGTGCGTAC
>JAWWAN010000014.1:0-17180 GCA_033721675.1 Rhodothermales bacterium
GCAAGTTCTTCGTCTACAACCCGCATGTGGCGCGGGCGCAGCCGGTTGCCTTCGAGGAGTCCTTCGAGACGAGCCCCTACGCCACGATGCCCGAAGAGGAGGTCGAGCGGGCCTTTGGTCATGTCGATGTGATCGCCAACGAGCAGGAGCGCCGCCGCATGCGCAACATCCAGGACCTCGACGAGCGCCGCCGCTTCCTGATGGAGTTCTGGCAGAAGCGCGATCCCAACCCCGGCACGCCCATCAACGAGTTCCGCGAGGAATACTACGGCCGCATCCAGTACGCCAACGAGCGCTACTCGAACAGCATGCGCGAAGGGTGGAAGACGGACCGGGGGCGCGTGCTCATCAAGTACGGCATGCCCGGCCAGATCGAGCCGCACCTCTACGACCGCGACGTGCTGCCCTACGAGCTGTGGCAGTACAACAACATCCCCGGCGAGGGGCAGGCCGTCTTCATCTTCTACGATCCTACCGGCTTCGGCGAGTTCGAGCTGCTGCACTCCTCGGTGACGGGCGAGCGCAAGAGCGCCAACTGGGAAGACGAGCTGCGCCAGCGCTAGCGCCCCGGCGGCGCCCGCCCGGGAGCCCCGCCCGGCGTGATCATCAGCGCCGCGCAGAGGGCGCTCAGCACGGCGAGGGCGGCCGCGGCGAGGACGATCACGCGAAAGCTCCACACGAAGGCCGCGTCGACGGCCGCACCGACGGCCTGCTGCTGGGCCGCGCCCGCGCCGGGTGGGGCGGCGGCGGCGGCCAGCTTCTCGCGGTCCGCGTAGACGGCCTGCTGCACGCCGGGGGCGAGGTCGAGCGCGCCCAGCCGCCGGTCCAGGTCCCGGCTGAAGAGGCCGATGGCGACGATGCCGAGGACGGCCACGGCCAGCAGCCACGCGACGCGCGAGGCCGCGTTGTTGATGCCCGAGGCGATGCCCGCCTGCCGGCCCTCCACGGCGCTCATCACGACTGTGGTCAGGGGCGCCACGCTGATCGCCATGCCGAGCCCCAGGACCGTCATCGCCGGGAAAAACGTCGTCCAGTACGAGCCCGACGTGCCGGGGAGGGCGAAGAGCGCGAAGCCGACCGCCGCCACGAGGGGCCCCACCACGAGCGGCGTCCGCGCGCCGTAGCGCTCCACCAGCCCCCCGGACCAGCGCGAGAGCCCGCCCATCAGGAGCGTGAAGGGAAGGAAGGCCGCGCCCGCCAGCGTGGCCGAGTAGCCCTGCACGTAGATCAGGTTGAAGGGCAGGAAGAAGAGCAGCCCGCCGAGCGCGAAGTAGAGGAAGAGCGTCAGCAGATTCGCGCCGCTGAACGTCAGGGAGCGAAACAGGGACAGCGGCATCATCGGGTGGGTGCTGCGGTGCTCGATCGCGATGAACAGGCCAAGCAGAGCCACGCCGCCGGCCAGCGATCCCCAGACGGCCGGGTGGCCGAAGCCCCAGCCGGCCGCCTGGATGAGCCCGAACGTGACGCCGCCCAGCCCGAGCGTCGCCGTGAGCGCGCCCCAGCGGTCGAGACGGGCAGGCGGCGTCGCGGGCCGGAGAGGCGGCATGAAGACCGCCGTGATCCCGAGGGCCACGAGCGCGAGGGGCACCACCACGAAGAACACCCAGCGCCACGACAACGCATCGACGAGCCACCCGCCGAGGAGCGGCCCGACGGCTGCCGTCAGCGCGGCGAAACCCGCCCACGTCCCGATGGCCTTTCCGCGCTCCTCCTCGCTGAACGTCGCGGCGAGGATGGCGAGGCTGGTCGGCACGAGGAGGGCGCCGCCCAGCCCCTGCACCGCCCGCCAGGCGATGAGCCCGCCGATGCTCGCGGCCAGCCCGCACCCCACCGAGGCGGCCGTGAAGAGGGCGATGCCGGCGGTGAAGATGCGCCGCTGCCCGTAATGGTCTCCGGCCGATCCGCCCACGAGGATCAGCGCCGCCAGGAGGAGGGCATAGCTGTTGACGATCCACTGCATATCGGGCGCCGAGGCGTCGAGCGCCGTCTGGATGGCCGGCAGCGCCACGTTGACTACCGAGCCGTTGACGAAGGCGAGGCTCGACCCCAGCACAGTAGCCGCGAGCACCCACGGCTTGGACCGCTCGGCGCACGCCGCCTGCGCACGCTCGGCGAGCGCGACGCCTTCGTCGCACGGATGCGTTTCGAGGGAGATCATCGTCGGAAGATACTGATTTGGGGACTGGGGACTAGCGACTCGGGACTAGGGTTCTCCTCCCCAGTGGCCAGCCCCCGGTCCCCAGTGGCCCGTCCCCCCAATGTATTCTTCCTGAAAACGGGGGCGGAGGGACGAACGGCTGCCGCCCAATCGCTACCTTGCCGCTGCAATCCATCCACACGCAGGCAACGGAGGCGCCATGGCCGACTGGGTTTCTATCGAGGATCTCGCCGCCCACGAGGGCGAGGAGGTCATCGTCAAGGGCTGGCTCTACAACAAGCGCGGCTCGAAAGGGCTCTACTTCCTCGTCCTGCGGGACGGCAGCGGGCTGGCGCAGTGCGTCGTCAACCAGGAGCAGGTGGACGCGGCGGCCTGGCAGGCGGCCGACGCGGCCACCCAGGAGAGCGCCCTCGAAGTGACCGGCACCGCGGTGGCGGACGAGCGGCAGGTGGGCGGGTACGAGATCCAGGCGACGGGCGTCCGCCTCGTCCACCAGGCCGACGACTATCCGATCACGCCCAAGGAGCACGGCGTCGAGTTCTTGATGGACCGCCGCCACCTCTGGCTCCGCAGCCGCCGCCAGTGGGCCGTCCTCCGCGTCCGCAACCGGCTCCTCATGGCGATCCACGCGTTCTTCCAGGAGCGCGGCTTCGTCCAGATGGATGCGCCCATCCTGACGGGCAACGCCGTGGAGGGCACCACCACACTCTTCGAGATCGACTACTTCGGCGAGCCCGCCTACCTGACCCAGAGCGGCCAGCTCCACGGCGAGGCCATGGCGATGGCCTTCGGCAAGATCTACACGTTCGGGCCGACGTTCCGCGCCGAGAAGTCCAAGACGCGCCGCCATCTCACCGAGTTCTGGATGATCGAGCCCGAGATGGCGTTCTACGACCTCGCGATGAACATGGACCTCGCCGAGGACTTCCTCGTCCACCTCACCCGGTCCGTGCTGCGCGACTGCCGGACGGAGCTGGCCGTCCTGGAGCGCGACCTCGCCCCGCTGGAAGCCGTGCAGAAGCCCTTCCCGCGGCTCTCCTACGACGACGCCGTGGCGCTCCTGACGAGTGAGGAGACCACCGCCATGCTCGACGCCCGCGAGGCCGCCCTGCACGACGAGCAGGCCGCGCTCGAAACGGAGAAGGCCGAGAACCAACAGGCCTACGGGCAGGCCAAGAAGTGGCGCAAACGGCAGATCGACGCCCGCGAGATCGAGATCAACCGGCGGCTCGGCGAGATCGAGGAGGCGCTGCGCAACCTGCCCCAGTGGCGCGAGAGCGCCCGCACGTTCGAGTGGGGCGGCGACTTCGGCGGCAGCGACGAGACCGTGCTCACCTGGCACTTCGACCGGCCCCTCATCGTCCACCGCTACCCGGCCGCCGTCAAGGCGTTCTACATGAAGCGCGACCCCGACGACGACCGCCTCGCCCTCGGCATGGACGTGCTCGCCCCCGAGGGCTACGGCGAGATCATCGGCGGCGGGGAGCGCGCCACGGATCTCGATTTCCTCAAGAAGCAGGTAGCGGCCCACGGCCTGCCCGAGAGCGCCTTCGACTGGTACTTCGACCTCCGGCGCTACGGCTCCGTCCCGCATGCCGGCTTCGGGCTGGGCCTGGAGCGCACCGTCACCTGGCTCTGCGGCATCGACCATCTGCGCGAGGCCATCCCGTTCCCCCGGATGCTCGGGCGTCTGAAGCCTTAGACGCGGGCGCGGGGGATCTCAGGGGTGGCACGGCGATTGAAGAGGGCCGTATGTGTTCCACCCTGTTTCACGATCAACACACGCCCATGCGTACCTATAATCGCCTTCTGGCGGGCGCCATGCTGATGCTGGCTGCCCTCGCCGCCCCGCTTTCTGTACAGGCGCAAGACATGAGTGACCATCATCGCGTGCAGCGCACCGTCTCCGTCAGCGGTGAGGGGATCGTGCGCGTCGAGCCCGACCAGGCGACCGTCCGCTTCGGCGTCGTCACGCGGTCCGAGGACCCCGAGACGGCGCGGCAGCAGAATGCCGAGGCCGCCGCGCGCGCCATGAACGCCGTGCGCGACCTCGGCATCGAGGAGCGCAAGATCCGCCTCGAAGCCCTACGCCTCCAGCCCTGGCGCGAGTACAACCCGGATGCCCGCCGCTGGATCGAGAAGGGCTTCGAAGCCGTGCGGCAGGTGGTCGTCGAGATCGACGACCTGGAGACGCTGCCGACGCTCGTCGCCGAGATCATCGAGCAGGGCGCCAACCGCCTCGACGGCATCCAGTACGACGTCCAGGACCGCGACGCGGCGCGCAACGAGGCGCTCGTGGCGGCCGTGACGAACGCCCGCGAGAAGGCCCAGCTCCTGACGCAGACGCTCGGCGTGACCCTCGGGCCGGTGCAGACCATCAACGAGCAGAGCTTCGACTTCCCCCGCCCGATGATGCGGCTCGAACAGGCCGAGATGGCGATGGCGAAGGACGCCTCCGCGCCGGAGCCCGACGCGTATGCCGCCGGCGAGATCGAGGTGCGCGCCACGGTCCACGTGGTCTTCGGCCTCCAGTAGCGGCGCCGTCCTCCTCGGACGCTTTTTCCCGTAGGGGCACGTCAGCGCGTGCCCCTACGTTCGTTTACAGGGTTCCGCGATGCCCCGAATCCGGCCGGCGCGGAACGGGGAGGGTGGCTGCGGCGTGGAGGGGAGATCCATTCCCCCGCCGACCCGCCATGCGTACCGCCGTCGTGCTCTCGCTGCTGCTGGGCGCCCACCTCCTCGGGGCCGGCGCCGCCGCGGCGCAGCACGCGCCGGTGCCGGCCCTCAGCATTCCGGTCGAGCCGGGAGGCCGGGTCGATGCGCCCTCACCGAGATACCGGGGCGGCGGCGCGTCGGCGAGGGCGATCCCGGTCGAGGAGGAGCGCGAGCCGCCCGATGCCTCCGGCCTCAACGACGCACCGGCGACGGCCGAGCTGCTCGCGGGCCTGGGCACCGGCCCGGACGACCACGACGCGCTCGACCTCACCGGCCACCTCTACGCGCCCGCCCCGGAACCCATCGGGCCGTTCGCCGAGGATGACGGATCGATCCCCCTCGCCAGCGAGACCGGCCTGACGCCCGGCCGCCGCGTCCGCGCCGAAGCCATCATCGGCGATGGACTGTTCGGCAGCGCCGGCGCCGGCTCCGGCGACTTCGACGTCTTCCGCATCGGCGGCGTCCGGGCCGGGCAGCGCATCACCGTCGATATCGACACGCCGGTCGGGGCGGGCGGGCTCGACACGAAGGTCGCACTCTACGACAGCACCGGCCGCATCGTCGCGCTCAACGACAACGCCGACGAGGCCAACCGCGACAGCTTCCTGGAGGTCGTCGTGCCCGCTGCGGGCAGCTATTTCGTGCTCGTGCGCGGCGCCCACAGCTTCTGGCCCAGCGACCCCTTCGATTCTGCTTCCGGGCCGAAAGCCGGCAGCGAGGGGCCGTACCGCGTCACCATCGGGCTCGACGCCAGCGACGTCGATTACTTCGGGATCGAGCTGGAGGCGGGCGACGTGGTGGGGGTACGCCTGGAGGGGGATCCGCTGCGAATCAATCTGTACGGCCCTCAGGGACGCCTGTACGTGGGGAGCGGCCATGACGCCTCGTTCCTGCTGCCGGAAGGCACCCCGCTGCCCGGCGGGGGTGGCCCCGCGCTCTACCTCGTCGCCCCGGCGGCCGGCCGGTACGCGCTCCGCGTGGCGCACGGCGACGGAGCCTACACGCTCAGCCTGCGTGTGCTGCGGCCCGCCCTCGAAGGCACCGGCGCCGTGCAGATCCTCTTCGTCGACTTCGACGGCGCTGCGCTCGACGCCTCGGCGCTCTTCCGAGACGGCCACGAGCAGGCCGTGCTCTCGCCCCTGCACGCCTTCCTGGCCCCGCTCGGCCTCGACCCCACGCCCGGCGGCCCCGACGAGCGCGCCCTCGTCGAGGCGGTGATGGCCCGTGTGGTGCGCAAAGTACGGGAGGACGTGCGCGTGCGCGGCCCAAACCCGGTCTTCGACGTCGTGCTGGAGCATAGCCTGGACCATCCGGACCGCTTCGGCGCGCCGGGCGTCAGCCGCATCGTTGTGGGGGGCACGCGGGCGGAGCTGGGGCTGGAGACGATCGCCACGGCCGAATCGGTGGATGTGGGCAACTTCGCGCCCGAAGAGACGGCCGTGGTGCTGCTGGACGTGCTGCTGGGCGACGCCTCGCTGCCGAACGCCCTCATCCGGCTGCGCCGCGCGCCGGGCGTCCCGCTCATCGACGTGCTGGCCGCCGGCATCGGAGACGTGGTGGCCCACGAGATCGGCCACCTCGGCGGCAGCTTTCACACCGGCACCGACCCCTCCGCGCCCAACCTGATGGATCAGGGCAGCACCATGGCCGAATTTCTGGGGCTCGGCCCGGACGAGACGTTCGGCACCGACGACGACGTGGACGTGACCTTCGGCGAGGCGTCGTATCTGCCGCGGGAGGGGTTCGAGGGCACGCAAGACACGCGCGCGACGCTCGCCTTCGCCTTTGCCGGCGCGCCGCCCGTCGCCACGGAGGAGGGCGAGGAGGGAGAATCCGCGTTCACACTCTCGGCGATCCATCCGAATCCGTTCGGGGCCGAGGCCCGCGTGGTGCTGCACGTGGCCCATCCGCAGCGCGTGCGCGCCGAGGTGTTCGATCTGCTGGGCCGCCGCGTCCGGCTGCTCTTCGACGGCCGCGTGCCGGCCGGTGCCGCGCACGTCCTCGCGCTCGATGGCAGGGGGCTGCCCGCCGGCCCCTACCTGGTGCGCATCGCCGGGGAGACGTTCAGCGCCACGCGCACCGCGCTGCGCCTCCCCTGATGCGCGCCGCGCCCGCCCGAGGGCCAGGGAATCGCCTCTGGGCACTGTGAAAGCACTGTTCGATCCTCCCCGGCGCATTGGCAATCGGTCCGTTATTTCGTACCATGCCCCCACTCCCGCTCCGGGATTCCGCCGTACCCACTCTGCGACGCTGACCATGGACGTTCATATCCCCACCGAAAACAGCTTCGAAAAGGAAACGACGGCCAAGGCCGAAGTGCTGGGCGAACTCGAACCGCTCGTCCAGGAGTGGATGGACGAGCACCGCCGCAAGCGCCGCCTCTGGTTTCCCAGCGAGTTTCTGCCGGCCGACGAGCAGATGGACGAGGACGACGAGCGCCGCCTCGCCAAGCTGCGTGAGCGCGCCCGCGGCCTCTCCGACGCCGTCCGCACCGCCGTCACGGTCAACCTCCTCACCGAGGAGGGCCTGCCCCACTTCCACCGCACGCTCTCCAACTACCTCGGCAACGAGAGCCCCTGGCAGGACTGGAACCACATGTGGACCGCCGAGGAGGACCGCCACGGCGTGGTCCTGCACGACTATGCCCGCGACGCACGCCTGTTCAAGATGCGCGAGGTCGAGATGATGCAGTACGCCTACCAGGAGGCCGGTTTCACGCCGGATTGGGACAAGGATCCGTACCGCGTCTTCGTCTACACCACGCTCCAGGAGCGCGCCACGCAGTACTCGCACCGCAATACGGGCCGCCTCGCCGGCGAGGAGGAGCCCGTGCTCAAGAAGATCCTCTCGGCCGTCGCCGCCGACGAAGCCAAGCACTTCACGTTCTACCGCAACGTCTTCCAGTCCATCCTCGAACTCGACCCCAACCGCGCGCTCCAGTCGGCCCTGGCGATCATGCCGAGCCTGGAGATGCCCGGCTCGTCCATGCCGCACTTCAAAGAGATGGCCGACGTCGTCCGCCGCTCCGGCATCTACGGCCCGTGGGACTACAAGAAGATCGTGGAGGAGGCCATCGACTTCTGGAGGATCGAGGTGCTGACGGGGCTCAACGAAGCCGGCCGGAAGGCGCAGGAGAAGATCCTGGAGATCCCGGACCGCCTCCAGAAGGTGGCCGAGTACATCGAGCGGCGCAGCACGTCCAAGACGTTCTCCTTCGCCTTCATCTACGACCGCATGTTCTCGATGGAGTGACGCCCCGGCACGGCGCGCCGACCCCGCCGGAACGCCGCGCTTCCCGAAAAGGGAGCGCGGCGTCGTCGTTTATCCCGTTTCGGGATCGCCGCCCCCCGCGCGTTCGTCCAGCCACTCCGCGATCTGGTGGAGCACCTGGGCGCCGGAGGGTTCGTTGAAGGTCTCGTGATAGAGGCCGGGGTAGAGGGCGAGGGTTTTGTCTGTGGAGGCGGCGCGGTGGTAGAGGGCGCGGCTGCCGGCGGGGTCGGTGAGGGCGTCGGCGGTGCCGTGGATGACGAGCAGCGGCAGCGTGAAGTGGTCCATCGCGCGGGCGATGCGGTGGGTGGCGTCGAGCAGGGCGGCGGCGGTGGCGGCCGGGAGGCGGCCGTGGTAGTTGAGCGGGTCCGCCTCGGCGCGGGCGACCTCAGCGGCGTCGTGCGAGAGCTTCGTGCGGTCCAGCGCGAGGGTGGGCAGGTGCGGCAGCAGTTGCGCCAGCAGCCGCAGGAGGCGTTGCAGGAGCGGCGGCGGGGTGTCGGAGAGCCGGAGGGCGGGGCTGCTCAGGACGAGGCCGTCGGCCGGGAGGCCTCGTTCGAGCGCGTAGAGCGTGGCGATGGCACCGCCCATCGAATGCCCCACCACGTAGCGCGGCCGTGCACCGCCCTCGGCGGGTTCGCCGTCGAGGGCGGAGAGCACCGCGCCGAGGTCGTCGAGGTGCCGGTCGAAGCGGTCGGCGAAGGCGGGGCGGCCCTCCGACGCGCCATGCCCGCGCAGGTCGTAGGCGGCCACGCGGTAGCCGCGTGCAGCGAGGTAGCGCGCGAGGCGTCCGTGGCGCCCGCCGTGCTCGGCATATCCGTGGACGACGAGCACGTCTGCCCGCGCCGGCCCCTCCGGGCGCCAGCGGCGGAGGGCCAGGCGCAGCCCATCCGGGGTGCGCACGCCGTCCTCCGGCGGGTCCGTGGCGTCCGTCGTCTGCCCGTCGTCGTCTGTCATCCGTCGTCCAGGGTTTGCGGTCGTATCTTAGCCGATGGCCCGGTCTCGTGCAAGCCGCGGCCCGCCCGCTCCCGGTATCGATCCAGTATCCGATCATGAATCCGTATCGCCCCGTTCCCTTCGTGCACGAGCGCCAGCCGCTCGATGTGATGCGCCGCCACGCGCGCGCCTTCTACGAGCAGATGGAACGCCGGCGGTCCGTCCGGTTCTTCAGCGACGAGCCCGTGCCGCGCGATCTCGTCGAGTGCGCCATCCGCACGGCCGGGACGGCGCCGAGCGGGGCGCATCGCCAGCCGTGGCGCTTCGTCGCCGTCGCCGACCCCGCGATCAAGCGGCGGATCCGGGAGGCGGCCGAGGAGGAGGAGTACGCGAGCTACCACGGGCGGATGGCGGACGAGTGGCTGGAGGCGCTGGCGCCGCTCGGCACGGACTGGCGCAAGCCGTTCCTGGAGACTGCGCCGTGGATCGTGGTCTGCTTCGCCGAGAGCTACGGCCTCGATGCAAACGGGGAGAAGGTGAAGAACTATTACGTGCAGGAGAGCTGCGGGCTCGCGTGCGGCTTCTTCATCGCCGCGCTGCACACCATGGGGCTCGTGACGCTCACCCACACTCCGAGCCCGATGGGCTTCCTGGGGGAGATCCTCGGCCGGCCGAAAAACGAGCGCCCCTTCATCCTCTTCCCGGTCGGCTACCCGGCCGGAGACGCCACCGTGCCCGACCTGGCGCGCAAGCCGCTCGACGAGATCGCGGTCTGGTTCGAGTGACGCCGGGGCCGGGCGGGCGGAACCTCGGCGGCTATTCGCAGAATAATCACTTCGTTACACGATCCGCCGAGGTGACGCATCGTAGTTTAGGCGACTGATCGTTTTCTCCTCTCTTCTGGCACGGCGAACCCTTGCGATGAATCGGCTCAGGACCCGGTGGAGCCTGCGGGTGCTGGCAGCAACGTTGCTGCTGAGCCTGCTGCCGCTATCGGCAGCTACCGTGCTGCACGGGCCACGCGCCTCCACCTCCTTCGCAGACTGGGTCCGCGCCCAGCTCCGTGCCGAGGCCATATCGGCCGAGGGCGGCGTCATCGCGCAGGCCCTCGGCGCCGCCGCCGCCGAGCGGCCGCGCTCGCTCGACGCCTTCCTGCACGCCTTCGTCGCCGCGTATGCCGCCGAGCGGCCCGAGGCGGACCCGGCCGCGCTGTTCGCCCTCGGCGACCTCGCGCCGGACGCCCTCATCGCGCACCTGGCGAGCCGCTACCGGGGCCTCGCGCCCGACGCGGTGCCGCCGCGTGCCTCGTTCGTGGCCGCGCTCCAGGCGGCCCTGAGCCCTGCTTCGGGGCCGGCCGGTGCGCTGGCGGCCCTCCCGGCGCGCGCCGCGCTGCGGATGCCTGCCGGGGCGGTGCAGCTCACCGCGGCGGTACCCACCGTCGTCACGCCCGTCCGCCTCCTCTCGGCGGCCCGGCCGATGGGGCCCTAGCCGGGGCCCTCCCTTCTCCGTTTTTCGTGCCCGGCGCGGGGTCTCCGTGCCGGGGCGATCTGGTTTCCCTCTTTCCTCCGACGGTGCCTGCGTTGCGGCATGCCTGTGCCCCGCCGCGCCTCCGGAGCCCGAACCACAGACCCCATCAGACCCATGCAAGGCAACGGATTCAAGGTTTTTCTCGTGGTCTTTTTCCTCGCCCTCTCGGGGTGGTACCTCTTCCCTTCCATTCAGAGCTGGCGCCTCAACTCGCAGCTCGAGGAACTGGAGGGTGAGGACCGCGACGAGTGGGTACAGACCAACTACAGCAAGCTCCGCAACGTCCAGGAGCGTGCGCTCAAGCTCGGCCTCGACCTCCAGGGCGGCATGCACGTGACGCTCGAAGTCGGCCTCAACCAGCTCATCCGGGAGCTGGCCGAGAACACCGACGCCGCGTTCGACGAGGTCCTCGCTGAGGCCGCCGAGCGCGCTCGCACCAGCGACGAGTCCCTCATCGACGCCTTCGTCGACGTCTTCGAGGAGCGCGACCCCGACGCCCGCCTCTCGCGCTACTTCCGCAACACCGACGCCGGCATCAGCCGCCGCTCGACGAATGCCGAGGTGGCCGAATACCTGCGCCAGCAGGCCGAAGACGCCATCACGCGCGCCATCGAGATCATCCGTAACCGCGTGGACCGCTTCGGCGTCACCGAGCCGTCCATCCAGCGGCAGGGCTCGCGGCGCATCGTCGTCGAGCTGCCCGGCGTGGACGACCCCGAGCGCGTGCGCAACCTGCTCAAGGGCACGGCCCGCCTCGAGTTCCGCCTGATGGCCGAGCCCAACGACCTGTACCGGACGCTCCAGCAGGTGCTCGAATACTACGCCTCCGGCGAGACGCCCGCCGCGCCGGACAGCGCCGCCGCCGACACCGTGGCGACCGACGCCGCCGAGGACCTCCCCGCCGTGGCCGATGCCGGCGACGCCGCCGAGGACGACTCGACCTTCGACGTGAGCGCCCTCCTCGACGACGACGGCGCGAGCGCCTCGACGGACAACCGCCTGCTCGCCCTCCAGACGTTCGACTATGCGACCGGTCCGAGCACCGTCTTCGGCTCCGTCGCTGAGAGCGACACGGCCGCCTTCAACCGCCTCATGGCCGACCCCCGCGTCCAGCAGATGCTGCCGCGCGGCGTCGAGCTGATGTACTCGTCCAAGCCCATCGGCACCACGCCGGACGGCCTGGAGGTCTACACCATCCTCGGCGTCCAGCAGGAGGCCGAACTCACGGGCGACGTCATCACGGACGCGCGCGTGGACTTCAACCAGGCCAACCAGGCCGAGGTCACGATGGTGATGAACTCCGAGGGCGCCCGCACCTGGGCGCGCCTGACGGGCGCCAACATCGGCAAGCAGGTCGCCATCGTGCTCGACGACGTCGTCTACAGCGACCCCGTCGTGCAGGACCGCATCGTCGGCGGCCGGTCCTCGATCACCGGGCTCGACTCGCGCGAGGAAGCCAACGACATCGTGACCGTCCTCAAGAGTGGCGCCCTGCCGGCGCCCGTGCAGATCGTCGAGGAGCGGACCGTCGGCCCCAGCCTCGGGCAGGCCTCGATCCGCGCCGGCTTCACGAGCGTGCTCGTGGGTCTGATGATCGTGGCGCTCTTCATGATCTTCTACTACCGCACCGGCGGGATGGTGGCGGACCTCGCGCTCATCATCAACCTGATCTTCATCCTCGGGATTCTCGCCGGCTTCGGCGCCACGCTCACCCTCCCCGGCATCGCCGGCATCGTGCTGACCATCGGTATGGCCGTCGATGCGAACGTGCTCATCTTCGAGCGCATCCGGGAGGAGCAGGCCACGGGCAAGACGCTCAAGGCGTCCATCGAGGGGGGCTACGCCAAGGCCCTCAGCGCCATCATCGACGCCAACATCACGACGTTCTTCGTCGGCGTCATCCTCTACTCGTTCGGCGTCGGCCCCATCCAGGGCTTCGCCGTGACGCTGATGGCCGGCATCCTCGCGTCGCTCTTCAGCGCGATCGTCTTCACGCGCATCCTCTTCGACTACATGGTGCTCGAGCGCCGGATGCAGGTCAGCTACGGCTGATCCTAGAGCAGGTCGCACGTCAGAAGGTCACCGGGCGCAGGTCTCATGAAGACCGACCGTCAGGCCCGAAAGACTGATGACGTGCCGACCTGCGCCGTGTGCCCCCTCCCTCGAGCATCTGCCTCCACGCGAGGCCCATACCATAGAGAAAACCCATGAGAATCCTAGAAAACGCGAACTTTCGCTTCGTAGAGAGCCGGACGAAGGGCTACGTCTTCTCCGGCATCCTGATCGTGCTCAGCATCATCTCGTTCGCCACGCGCGGCCTGGAGCTCGGCATCGACTTCCGGGGCGGCATGGAGTTCGTCGTCGAGAGCCAGACGGACCTGGAGGCCACCGAGGTGCGGGCGGCGCTCGCCGGCGTCCTCGGGCGCGAGCCCGAGGTGAAGACCTACTCGGACACGGCCGAGGGCGTGGACGCGCTCCTCGTGCGCACGCTCGACGAGGGCGAGATCAACCAGGTGCAGCAGCAGATCGTCTCCGGCATCGCCGGGGCCTTCCCCGGCTCGGAGCCGCAGGTGGTCAAGACGGACATCGTCGGGCCGCGCTTCGCCGAAGACCTGAAGGAGGGCGCCATCTGGGCCGTGCTCGGCTCGCTCCTCGTGATCTTCGTCTACATCCTGATCCGGTTCGAGTGGCGCTTCGGGCTGGGCGCCGTGGCGGCGCTCTTCCACGACGTGCTGATCACGCTCGGGATCTTCTCGGTCTTGCAGGGGGTGCTGCCCTTCTCGCTGCAGATCGACCAGGCCATCATCGCGGCGTTCCTGACGATTGTGGGCTACTCGCTCAACGACACCGTGGTCATCTTCGACCGCATCCGCGAGTTCACGAACCTGTTCAAGACCGAGCCCTACAACCAGGTCGTCAACCGGTCCGTGAACACCACCCTCAGCCGCACCATCGTCACCTCGAGCACCACCTTGCTCGTCGTGGCGACGCTGTTTATATTCGGGGGTGAGGTGCTCCGCGGGTTCGCCTTCGCGCTGATCATCGGCGTGATGATCGGGACCTACTCGTCGGTCTTCATCGCCACGCCCGTGGTGGTGGAGCTGCAAGAGCGCGCCGCACGCCGGTAGGGGGATCCGGTCAATGGGAAGTGGAAGAGGGAGCGCGGGGCGGCGACCCCGTCCGTTTTCCATTTCCCATTGGTCGTTTCCGCGCTCCACGCACCCCGTCTATTCAGTCATTCTCACCCCGGTGATCTTATGAACTACTCGGTCGATGAGCGGTACAACGCGGTCGTGGTCACGTTGAAGGGCAACGTGATGGGCGGCCCCGATGGGTCCAAGCTGCACGACACGCTGCACGAGCTGAAGGACAACGGCAAGATGAACGTGATCGTGGACCTGGGCAAGGTCAAGTTCATGAACTCGAGCGGCCTCGGCATGCTCATCAGCGGCCTGACCACGATGCGCAACGCCGGCGGCGACCTCCGCCTGGCCAACGCCGCAGACCGCATCCAGAGCCTGCTCATCATCACCAAGCTCATCACCGTCTTCAAGCACTACGACTCGGTGGACGAGGCGGCGGAGAGCTACGAGACCGATCCGCCCACGGGCGAGGAGTAGCCGGGCCGGTACGCCGACGCGCGTAGAAGGCGGCGGGGCCATCCTCGCCGCCTTCGGTTTTGAAGCGTGCTCGCGTGCGCCCGCGTGCGCGTGGTCCCGTCTTCGGCCCGCCACGCCGGCACACGCACACGAGAAACACGAGCATACGGACACGAACATGGTCACCGTAGTCATCGGAAGCCAGTGGGGCGACGAGGGGAAGGGCAAGGTCGTAGACCTGCTCAGCGAGGAGGTGGACGTGGTCGCCCGGTACCAGGGCGGCGCCAATGCCGGCCACACGATCTGCTGGGACGACCAGACCTTCGTGCTCCACCTCGTGCCCAGCGGCATCTTCCACGAGGGCACCACGTGCGTCATCGGCAACGGCGTCGTCATCGACCCCGTGGCGCTGATGGAGGAGATCCGGACGATCCACGAGCTGGGGTACGGCGTCGGGGGGCGGCTCTTCATCAGCCACAACGCCCACCTCATTATGCCGTACCACAAGGCCATCGAGGAGGCCCGGGAGCGCGCCCGCGACGCCGGCGCCATCGGCACCACCGGGCGCGGCATCGGCCCCGCCTACGTGGACAAGTTCGCCCGGACGGGCATCCGCGTCGTGGACCTGCTCGACCGCGACGTGCTGCGCCGCAAGCTCACCGACGCCATCGAGGAGAAGAACGCCATCCTCAAGAGCGTCTACGGCGCCGACGGCCTGGACGTCGACCAGATCGTCGAGGAATACGTCGAGTTCGACCAGCAGATCGATCCCTACGTGACCGATACGTCGGCCTATCTCAACGGCGCCCTCGCCGAGGGCAAGCACGTGCTGGCCGAGGGGGCGCAGGGCTCGCTGCTCGACGTCGACTTCGGCACGTACCCGTTCGTGACTTCCAGCCACCCGACGGCCGGCGGCGCCTGCACGGGGCTGGGCATCCCGCCGACGGCCATCAACCGGGTCATCGGCATCGTCAAGGCCTACTGCACGCGCGTGGGCAACGGGCCCTTCCCCACCGAGCTGGACGACGCCACCGGCGAGCGGCTCCGCACGGCCGGCCACGAGTTCGGCGCCACCACCGGGCGGCCTCGCCGCTGCGGCTGGCTCGACCTCGTCGCGCTGCGCTACACCTCCGCGATCAACGGCTTCACCGAGCTCGCCATCACCAAGCTGGACGTGCTCTCCGGCATCAGCACGCTCCGTGCGGCCACCGGCTACCGCGTCGGGCGCGGGCCGAAGGCGAAAGAGACCGCCCGCTTCCCCGCCGAGGTCCAGACGCTGGAGAAGGTGGAGCCCGTCTATGAGACGCTCGACGGCTGGCACGAAGACATCACCGGCACCCAGCGCTTCGGGGACCTCCCGGAGTCTGCGCAGCGGTATCTCCAGTTCGTGGCCGACCACGTGGGCGTGGGCATCTCCATGATCTCGACCGGCCCCAAGCGCAGCCAGACCATCGGCGCCGCGCCCCGCGCCTCCGACGTCACGGCCTAGGGGCGGACGCGCCCTCCCACGCCCTCGTCCCGCACGCCGCCTATCGAGCCAGCGCTACCGTTTCGTTCTCCTCGACAACCGTTGGCGCACCATGCGGGCCTATCGCCTTTCCGTAAACCTCAAGCTGGGGCTGATCGTCTTCGCGGGGCTCATCGCCGTGGCCTCGCTGTGGTACACGAATCACCTCACCGAGCGCCTCCGCGCGCGCGAGGACGCCTCCATCCGGATCTGGAGCGGGGCCTACAAACACCTCGTCAGCGCCGACACGTTCAACCCCTACGAGGCCGACCTCGCCGCGCTGGACCGGCTCGTGGCCGCCCTGCCCGTGCGCGAGGACGCCGGGACGGCCGGGCTGCTGGACCGCGCGCAGCGCGAACGCTTTCGCGCCGCCCTCGGATGGGCCCTCTCGATGCCCTCCGACGACCAGATCAACTTCATCACCGACGAGATCATCGTCCCGAACGACTTCGGCGTGCCGGCCATCGTGACGGACTCTGCCACGGGCGCCCCGGTCATCTGGCGCAACGTCTTCGAGCGCAAGGACACGCTCACCCCCGAAGACTCGCTGCGCCTGCGCCGCCGCGCCGCCTCGATGGACGAGGTCTTCCAGCCCATCGTGATCGACCTGGGCGAGGAAGGCCCCCTGCGCCGCCGCCAGTACGTGCACTACGACGAGTCGCGGCTGATCAAGGAGCTGCGGTTCTACCCGTACCTCCAGCTCCTCTTCGTGAGCCTCTTCATTCTCGTCGGCTACCTCGGCTTTTCCTACGTGCGGCGCAGCGAGCAGAGCAGCCTGTGGGTGGGCATGGCGCGCGAGGCGGCCCACCAGCTCGGCACGCCCATCTCCAGCCTGATGGGGTGGACCGAGCTGCTGCGCTCGGACGCCCTCCACGGCCCCGAGCGCGACGCCGCCTTCGACGACATCGAGAAAGACATCGAACGCCTCAGCCGCGTCGCCCAGCGCTTCAACGACATCGGCTCGATGCCCCGGCTGGATCCGCTCCCGCTGGCGCCCCTCATCACCCGCACCGCCGACTATATGCGCCGCCGCTTCCCCCAGGGCGGCCGGCAGGTGGGGCTGGCCGTCGACGTGCCCGGCGACCTGCGCGCGCCGCTCAACGCGGAGCTGTTCGAGTGGGTCATCGAGAACCTGCTCAAGAACGCCCTGGACGCCGTCGAGCGCGGCGAGGGCCACATCGCCATCCGGGCCCGCCGCCAGAACGGCACCATCGAGATCGACGTGCGGGACAACGGCAAGGGCATCGACCGGCGGCAGTGGAAGAACGTCTTCCGCCCCGGATACAGTACCAAGAAGCGAGGCTGGGGGTTAGGGCTCAGCCTCGCCAAGCGCATCGTCGAGGACTACCACGGGGGGACCCTGGCCGTGGCGCGCTCTCGTCCCGGTGAGGGGACCACCTTCCGGATCGAGCTGCCGGCCCTATCTAATGGTCAATAGTCAATTGCTAATTGTCAATGGTCAACCGTTTTAAAA
>JAWWAN010000015.1:0-16894 GCA_033721675.1 Rhodothermales bacterium
CGGTGATCGAGATGACGTTCGTCGGGATATAGGCCGAGACGTCGCCGGCCTGCGTCTCGATGACGGGCAGGGCGGTCAGCGAGCCGCCGCCCTTGACCTTGCCGCGCAGGCCCTCGGGGAGGTCGTTCATCTGCTCGGCCACGGCCGCGTTGCCGTTGACCTTGGCGGCGCGCTCCAGAAGGCGGCTGTGCAGGTAGAACACGTCGCCGGGGTAGGCCTCGCGGCCGGGCGGGCGGCGCAGCAGAAGCGACACCTCGCGGTAGGCCACGGCCTGCTTCGAGAGGTCGTCGTAGACGACGAGCGCGTGGCGGCCCGTGTCCCGGAAGTACTCGCCGATGCAGGCGCCGGCGAACGGCGCGATGAACTGCAGCGGGGCGGGGCTGGAGGCCGGGGCGTTGACGATCACCGTGTACTCCATCGCGCCGTTCTCTTCGAGGGCGCGCTGCACCTGGGCGACGGTCGAGGCCTTCTGGCCGACGGCCACGTAGATGCAGAAGACGGGGTCGTCCGTCTGGTGCGTGGAGGCCTGGTTGATGATGGTGTCCGTGAGGACGGCCGTCTTGCCGGTCTGGCGGTCTCCGATGACGAGCTCGCGCTGGCCGCGCCCGATCGGGATCATGGCGTCGATGGCCTTGATGCCGGTCTGGAGCGGCTCGGAGACGGGCTCGCGGTAGATCACGCCGGGCGCCTTGCGCTCCAGCGGCATCTCCACCATCTCGCCGCCGAGCGGGCCTTTGCCGTCCATCGGGGTACCCAGCGGGTCGATGACGCGGCCGAGCATGCCTTCGGAGACGGGGATCGAGGCGATGCGGCCCGTGCGGCGGGCTTCGTCGCCCTCCTTCACGGCGTCCACCTCGCCGAAGAGCACGACGCCGACGTTGTCTTCCTCCAGGTTGAGGGCCATGCCGGTGACGTTGCTCCCGGTGAACTCGATCAGCTCGCCGGCCTGCACGTTCGTCAGCCCGTAGAGCCGGGCGATGCCGTCGCCCACCTGCAAGACGGTGCCGACTTCGTAGACCTCGGTCTCGGCCTCGAAGCCGCCCAGCTCGCGGCGCAGTACGGAGGTTACCTCGTCGGGTCGAATCGCCGTTGCCATAATTCGATATCGTTTAAGGTTCCGGGTCGAAGGTCAGAAGGTCGGCCGAGCCCTCTCGGAGCCAAGGCCTGGACCCTTCCGCCGTCCAACCGTCAACATCAGTTCAGAGAAAGGGCGCCGTGCTCCATGCGCTCGCGCAGGGAGGCCAGCTGGTGGCGGACGCTGCCGTCGTAGACCGTGTCTCCGACGCGGACGATGAGGCCGCCCAGCAGTTCGGGGTCGCGCGTGACGCGCAGCCGGACGGTGGCGCCGGTCATCGTCTCCAGCGCGGCCGTCAGGGCCTGCGCCTCGCCGTCCGAGAGCGGCAGGGCCGTGCGGGCGTGCGCCTCGACGACGCCCTGCTGCTCGTCGCGCAGCGCGCGGTAGGCGCGGACGACCTCCGGGAAGAGATCCTCGCGGCCCTTCTCGATGAGCAGGCGCAGGAAGCGCAGCGTCAGCGGCCGGAGCCGCTCCTCGAAGAGCGCCGCCACGACGGCCTCTTTCTTGGCCTGCGAGACGACCGGGCTCTCGAAGAGGCGCACCAGTTCGCGCGAGCCGTCGAGCGTCTCGGCGATCAGCACGACGTCCGCGTCGGTCGCCTCCACGGCGTCCGTGCGCACGGCCTCTTCGTAGAGGGCCTGCGCGTACCGGCGTGCGACGGTGGCGTTGGTCATATCGGTTGCAGGGGGCCAGGCCGAACGTTGAGGGGCGCGCTAGAGCACCCCCAACCCTTCGACCCTCCCTTCAATTCTTCGGCAGGTCGTCGATGAAGTTCTCGACGAGGCGGCGCTGGCGCTGCGCGTCGAGGTTCTCCTCCAGGATCTTCTCGGCCGCGCGGATGGCGAGGTCCGCCACCTCGGCGCGGAGTTCGCCGAGGGCGCTTTCCTTCTCGCGCTCGATCTCGGCCTGGGCCTGCTCGCGCAGGTGGCCGATCTGCTCGCGCGTCTTCTGCACCTCCTCGGCGCGCAGGCGCTCGGCCTCCTCGCGGGCCTCGCGCAGCAGGCGCTGGGCCTCCTGCTCGGCCTCGCGGCGGGCGCGGGCGTTGTCTTCCTGGATCTGCTTCGCCTCGGCGAGCGCGCTCTCGGCGCGGTTGATCGACGCCTCGATGTTGTGCTCGCGCTCTTCGAGGGCCGTCGTGATCGGCCCCCAGGCGTACTTGTACAGGATCCAGAGGACGACGCCGAAGACGAGGGCGGTGAAGATCACCAGGCCCACGTTGGGCTGCAGGAGCGACGGCGGCGCCGCCTCGGGGGCGGCCTGCGCCGCTTCCTGCGCGGCCTCGGCCGTCGCCTGCATCCATACCATCAATGCAGCGGGCATCTGCCTACCTCCGGTTCATTCTTCGTTCACATCAGGGCGCGGGGACCGGCTCCCACGCGGGGAGCCGGCACGGCCCGCAGAGACAGCGCGTGGCCCCTCGGGCTACGCGATGAAGAAGAAGACCAGGGCAAACACCTCGGCGATGATGCAGACCCCCTCGATGAAGGCGGCCAGGATGATGGCCGTGCCGCGGATGTCGTTGACCGCCTCGGGCTGGCGGGCGATGCCTTCGAGGCCCGCGCTGGCCAGCCGGCCGATGCCGATGCCGGCGCCGAGAGCAGCGCCGAGAAGGCCGAGGCCGGCGGCGAGGTATGCAAGAGCTACGCTTTCCATGGTTGCTGTGGTTTATGGGGTGCGTTCAGGGAGTGAGCCGCGCAAAGCCTCGGGCCTCGCGCTATCGTCAGGGATACAGACCGTGTCGGTTATCCGGCCAGGCTCGGCTGTGCCGCCGGCGTCTTGGTGACGCCGTCGCCCGTGCCGTGGATGATCTCGTCGAAGCTGCTGCCGAGCACGTGAGACTCCTCGGCGGGCTCCGGCGTGACGGCCATGTGGGGTTCGTCGTGGTGATGGTCCACCACCGCCATGCCGATGAATACGGCCGAGAGGATGGTGAAGATGTAGGCCTGCACCAGACTTACGACGATCTTCAAGACATAGATGAAGAGCGTCAGCGGCAGGCTGATGAAGATCATGCCGATCCCCACGCCGGTGCCGAGCTGGGCGGCGAAGATGAAGATGAGGCCGAGGATGCTCACGATCACGAGGTGACCGGAGACCATGTTGCCGAAGAGCCGGAAGGCGAGGGCCAGCGGCTTGGTGAACATGCCGAGGACCTCCACCGGGATCAGGATGAACTTGATCGGCACGGGCACGTCCAGCGGCCAGAAGATGTGCTTCCAGTAGTCTTTGGTGCCGGCGAGCTGCGTGATGAGGAACGTGAAGCCGGCGAGCGTGCCGGTCACCATGATGTTCGAGGTCGCCGTCACGCCCCACGGCACCAGCCCGAGCAGGTTGCCCAGCACGATGAAGATGAAGACGGTCAGCAGGTAGGGCAGGTACTTCCGGTACTTCTCGCCGATGGACGGCTTGGCGATGTCTTCGCGGATGAAGACGATGAGCGCCTCCATCATATTCTGGAACGTGCCGCGCGGGGCGGTCTCGCGGCCGATGCCCTTCTTGTAGCGGGCGGCCAGGCGCAGCCCGATCAACAACGTCAGCATCGCTACGATGAAGACCCAGACGAGCTGACGGGTGATCGAGAAGTCCAGCACCACCTCGCCGTCGGCCGGGGTGAGGACGTAGTAGAGGTACTCGTGATCGAGGATCGTGTCGTCGATCTGCTCGGCGGTGAGCGCCACGCCGTCCTGGGTGGCGAGCCGGTAGCCGTCGTCGAGCGCGGCGTGCGTGGAGCCGAAGACGTCGAGCCCGAGGGCGCCGTCGCGGCGGACGAGCAGGATGCGGGGCAGCTCGACGATGCCGAGGGGCGAGAAGTCCATGTAGTAGCCGTCGGCGGAGTGGCCGATGGCGTTCGGGTCGCCGCCGCCGTCGCCGCCGGCCGCGAGGGCCGGGGCGGCGGGCACGAGCAGCAGGGCCGCCAGCAGCGTCGCCAGGCTGTATGTTCTAAGCGCGTTCATCCGTTCGCTTTTCGTCGGTGGCTCTTGCGGCGGCGCCGTGTGGCACCGCGACGGAGGTCGGTCACTATGCGGTGGGGCCGGAGCCGGGCCGTTGCAGATGCCGGAACATCCACCAGGCGTCGAAGCCGAGGCCGAGCAGCAGGAACAGCACCAGCACGCCCACGAAGGGCAGCACGGCCACCTCGATGAGTGCTAGCACGAGGCCCACCAGCACGAGCAGTAGCACCATCCGCAGCAGCATCCCGCCGATGACGATGCCCATGAAGCCGGAGCCTTCGGCCCGCACCGCGCGGCGCTGCGTCAGGTAGGCCAGGCCCGCATAGAAAAGGCCGATGCCGGCGCCGAGCGCGGCGCTCATCCAGAATCCCACAGGTGCGTGCTCTCAGGCTCGATGGAGGCGGTCCGAATCAGCATCCGTGGAACGGAAAACTACGTAGAAAGACCCCCCCAGATAGGCGGCAGGGGGTGAATTATGAATGAAAGGACCCGTAGAATATCGGATATAGAACAAGGATTGATGAAGGCCGGAGGAGCATCGCCGGTTCCTTCACGCGGGCTTCAACGCGGCGGCGGGGCGTCGCCTCCGTCCGGCCGCCGCTCCGCCTCGCTCCGGCGGCCCATCGCCTGGCTGGCGCGGATGAGGTAGATGAAGACGGCCACCATCCCGACCAGCCCGCCGGCGAGCATGAACCACGGGAGGGTGCCCAGCCACCGGTCGAGGAGGTAGCCGAGGCCGACGAAGAAGACGAGGCCGAGGCCCACCTGCATGCCCAGCCCCATGTACGGGCCGGCGTCGCGCAGCACCTCCTGCCAGCTCGTGGCCGGCCGGCGCTTCGGGCGGGGTGGGGGCTCGGGGTCCACGGGTCAGGCTCCGGCCGCCGCGCGCGGCCCCCCTTCCTTGGCCGGCTTGGACGGCGCGCGGTCGGGCAGGACGGCCTCGTGGGGGCCGTCGGTACGGGCCACGAGCTTGCCCTCGCGCCCCATCCGGCATTCTCCGTCGAAGACGGCGCCCTCTTCCACCACGAGGCGCCCCGCGCGCAGGCGGCCCTCGACGCGCGCCGTGCTGCGCAGCACCAGCCGCTCGGCCACCGTGAGGTCACCCTCGACGCGCCCCGAGACATCCGCCTCGGCCGCGTGCAGCGTGCCGTCTACGACGCCTTCCTGCGTGATGACGGCCCGGCCGCTCACGTGCAGCTCGCCCTCGATGCGGCCGCTCACCGAGACGTCGCCCTCGGTGCGGAACGTGCCCTCGAAGACCGTCCCGGCCCCGACCATATTGATTTGCTGGGCGCCCGAGGCGCCGGCCGGACGCGGCGCGCCCTGCTCCCTGTTCTCACCGAAAAGAGCCATCGTATTGGGGATTCTGGATGGAGGGGATGTGGAGGAGTTCGGAGCGGAGGGCAGGGGCCAATCTAACACCGGCGGCGCGGAGCCGCAAAACCGACGGCGGGCGGACGCCCTCAGAGCCCGACGAGGTAGGACCGGGGATCCTGCGCGAGGCCGTTGTCCCACAACTCGAAGTGCAGGTGCGGGCCGCTGGTGAACTCGCCCGAGTTGCCGCTGACGGCGATCGCCTCGCGGGCGCGCACGCGGTCTCCGACCCGCTTCAGCAGGCGCTGGTTGTGCTTGTAGACAGACACGTAGCCGTCGGCGTGTTGCACGGCCACGGCATAGCCGCCCTCGTGCGTCCAGTCTGCGAAGATCACGTACCCGTCGCCGATGGCGCGGACCATGGTGCCCTCCTCCACGGCGATGTCGATGGCGTAGTGGCCGGTGCGGGCGTCGAAGCCGCGCGAGAGGAATCCGCTGACGGGCGGCAGGGCCGGCAGCTGGAGGCTGGAGAGGTACCGGGCCCCGGCGTCGGCGGCGGGCAGCACGGGCACGGCCGCCGGCATGCGCGCCACCGGCAGCGCGGGCTGCTGATGGTCGGTCCAGTTCTCCGACGTCGGCTCGTCCGGGAGCGCCGTGGGCGGGTCGGCGTCGCCCTCCTCACCGCCGGCGGGCGGCGCGGCGGCGGGGCCGCCCGGCCGCCCGCCGAGGAGCTGCCGGAGCTGGTTCATGTACTGCTCCTGGACGGCGAGCGAGTCTTGGAGGGCGTCGAGGCGGAGGGCGGCCACGCGGGCGTCCTGCCGCAGCGCCGCCGTGCCGTAGCCCGGGATGAGCTCGCGCAGAGGCGTCAGCACGAGCAGCAACACCAGCAGCACCGCCAGCACGCCGGCCGCCGCCCCGACGAGCGCCAGCAGCCGCCGCGGATACACCCGGTACGGGCGCGGCTGCTCGCGGTACTCGTCGTCGAGCACGAGCAGGGTACAGGGGCCGTCGGTGTGGCGGGTCAGTTCGACCAGAAAGGACCACATGGGCGCGCGGGCGAAGGCGAGAGGGGATCGCGCGCTCAACGTGGGCGCCGCGAGGGCGGTTCCACCTCGCGAGGGCGAGCGTGGAACGCCGCCTTGACTTCCGCGTTGACGGGCCGTAACTTTGCGGGCTCTTTTGATTCCGCGCCGGCCAGTCCATCACACGCGTACCTCATCGATCATGCCACAGCATAAATCCGCCGCCAAGCGCGTCCGCCAGAACGCCCATCGCCGCGAGCGCAACCGCATCCATCGCAGCCGCATGCGCACGCTCATCAAGAAGCTGCGCCAGAGCGAGGATGCCACCGAAGCGCAGGCGATGCTCCGGGACACCAAGGCGTACCTGGACCGCCTCGCCTCCAAGGGCATCATCCACAAGAACAAGGCGGCCAACTACAAGAGCGAGCTGGAGCAGCACGTCAATGCGCTGAGCTGACCTGCCCCGCTGCGTCTTGCTGAAGGCCCGCCGGCATCCGCCCGGCGGGCCTTTTTTTGTCGATCCCGGGCGCGAGGGCGCACCGACGGAACAGATCCCGGACAACCCGCTCCGTTCCGCACATCATTTTTACGATTAGGGCACCCTATTCCCGCGCACTCATCCCCTATCTTTATTGCGATTCCTTCGGGATTTTCGCATAATCCCCCGGAAGCTAGCCGGCATACACGAAGCACCCCAGACCCCGCGCCTCGGTACGCCCTTGCCTCCCCTCGGGGCATCGCACACCGGCCTTCTTTCTTCTGCTCGCCCTCCCTGCGCCCTGCCCGAAGCCCCTCGACAGACCTATGAGACCAGATATGCTACGAAGCCTTCTGTGCCTTACCGTGTTGTGCTGCCTCGCCAGCGTGCTGCCTCTCTCGCCTGTCCAGGCCCAGGACCGCGGGGCCGAGGCCGACACCACCCGCTACTACCAGTACTACCGTGCCGACGAGTCGCTCTACTTCAAGGGGCGGCTCGGGCTCAACTTCTACGGAGGCGACCGGGACATCAACCCGGACAACGAACTGCAGAAGTATATCGAGAACATCGGCTTCTCGCTGGGCCTGGAGGCGGGGTATCACTTCTCGCCGCGCTTCAGCCTCGGCCTGATGCACCTCTCCGGGCGCTATCCGCGCATCGAGGATAACCGCCCCGAGCCGGCCTTCCCCCAGATCGATCAGGACCAGACGAGCAAGTGGCGCCACCACTTCTCGCTCGTCGGCCGCTCCTACGTGCTGCCCAACAGCCGCGTCACACCCTACGGACAGCTCGGCCTCCACGTCGGCTTCGGCAAGATCAACGACGAGATCCGGAGCGGCCTCGGGCCCTTCACCGGCATCGGCCTCGACGCCGCCGTCTCGGACCGCGCCGGCATCTTCCTCGAACTCAACGGCCTCTACAGCTTCGGCGACGACAAGCTCGACCTGGCCGATACCGAGGTGCCGGCCGACGCCTCGGACTTCGACTCGTTCACGTTCTTCGGCTTCGGCCTGCGGCTCAACATGAAGTCGCCCTTCGTGCCCGTCACCGTCGAGTGCACCGCGCCGCAGACCCTCCTCGTCGGAGAGTCCGGCACGTTCGCCGCGACGATCAACGAGGACGCCACGCGCCCGGTCGAGATCGTGTGGGACCTGGGCGACGGCACGATGGGGCGCGGCCTGCTGGCCACGCATGCCTACACGGCCTCCGGCCAGTACCAGGTCTCCGTGACGGCGTCGAACCGGCGGAGCAGCGACACGGCCCTCTGCCCGGTCCGGGTGCTCGCCCCGCCGCGCATCCTGACGCTGACCGCCACGCCCAACCGCCTGGACAACTGCGAGCCGCTGACGCCGGTACGCTTCGCCGCTACCACCGAGGGGGACCAGCCGATCACCTACCTGTGGGACTTCGGCGACGGCACGACGAGCACGCAGCAGAACCCGACCCACACCTACGGCGAGCCCGGCACCTACACGGTCACGCTCAGCGTATCCAACGCGGCCGGTACGGACACCCGCTCCACGACGGTGACGGTGGACCGTTGCGTGCTGCCGATCTGCCAGGTGACCGAGATGAACTCGGTCTTCTTCGACCGCAACTCGAGCGTGCTCACGCCGCAGGCCCAGGAGGCCCTCCGCGAGAACCTGGACATCCTCGCGCAGTGCCCCGAGATCTGCGTGGAGGTCGTCGGCTACGCCTCGCGGGATGAGCGCAACCCGGACCAGCTCGCCGAGGACCGCGCCCGCGCCGTGGCCCAGTTCTACCAGGACGGCGGCATCGGCGCCGAGCGCATCCAGATGCGCGGCGTCGGAGCCCAGGGGCAGACCACCAAGAAGGGCGGCGCGACCCAGTTCCGCCGGGTCGACACCCTCCCCGGCCGGTGCGTAGGAAACTGACAGACCACTTCACAAATTTATCGCAAAGTAGCGGGCCTGTTCTCTCCGAAGAGAGCAGGCCCGCTTCGCGTAGGGGCTAGGCGCACGTGCTTCGCCACGCCCGGGCCGAATGCACATTTCCGTAACAATTGGACGCAACAACGTCACATTTCAACGAAACATGCACGCTTTTTAATACGGTTGAATCCGAAGCTTTCGCCCCCGTCCTTTCTGACGACTCGGGGACGAGCTTCTTACACCGGAGGCATCGCCCACCCGTCAAAAACCAAACGAATTCGTGACTATATTCGGGTACACTCCTCTTGCCCGGTTCCGTCACATTCGCGTAGCTTGCGGGGACGGGCTTCGCCCTCGAAACTCTCGACCTGACCACGGCCCCGGGCGTCCCGCGACGGACCCCACCGGCCGTGCCCACCTGACACGCCCCTTACGCACCATCCTTACAGCAAGGAGGACGCACCCATGAGCCACCGACTGCTAAAGATATTCCCCCTCGCCGCATTGCTGCTGGTCACGGCAGTAGGCACCACCGAGGCGCAAAACCTGCGCCCGGAAGATACCTTCTTCATCAAGCCGCGCGTCGGCATATCGAGCTACCTGGGCGACAACGAGAAGTCCCCGGCGAACTTCAACTTCGATATGTACAAGATCGACGGCAAGCTGCCCTACAACGTCGCGATCGAGCTCGGCTACCAGTTCTCGGTCCCGTTCAGCCTCAGCCTGGCCTACCAGCTCGGCAACTACCCCATCATCACCCAGTTTCCCGAGCGTGGTGAGGCCACCGGCTCGGAAGACAACATCAACGACGACCCGACGATCCGCAACTCGGTGCAGCTCTTCGGGCGGTACACCTTCGCCGATGCGACGTCGACCGTAGCGCCGTACATCAACTTCGGCGGCGTGCTCTCCTTCGGAGACGTCCTCCAGAAAGACCGCACGCAGAACAACGGCGTCGCCTTCGGCCCGCTCCTCGGGCTCGGGCTCGACTTCGCGCTCAACGACCGGACGTCGTTCTTCCTCGAGGCCCAGTCTGGCGCGCACGTGCCGGATGAAGAGATCGACGGTAACGAGGGCAACGGCTTCGGCTCGCTCGACCTGCTCACCGGCATCGGCCTCGGCCTGAAGATCAACTTCAAGCGGGCCTTCACGCCGGTCGAGATCGTCGGCCTCAACTGCCCGGCGCAGCTCGTCGTCGGGTCCTCGGGCAACTTCTCCGCCACCACCAACGACGACATCGCCTCGCAGCCGGTCGAGTACCGCTGGGACTTCGGCGACGGCAGCACCGGGACCGGCCTGAGCGGCTCGCACAGCTTCGCGCAGGGTGGCACCTACACGGTCACCTTCACCGCCACCAACAGCGGCAGCACCGACACCCGCTCGTGCACGGTCCGTGTGGTGGCCCCGGCCGAGATCGTCACGGTGACGTCGAACAAGACGACCGTGAGCATCTGCGACCCGGATCCGTCGATCACCTTCAGCGCCAACGTCCGGGGCGACCAGCCGCTGACCTACCGCTGGGACTTCGGCGACGGCACGACGGCCACGGGCGCCAGCGCCAGCCACACCTACGCCAACGTGGGCACCTACACGGTGACGCTGACCGTCTCCAACGATGCCGGCCAGGACTCCCGGACGCTCCGCGTGACGGTCACGGATGAGAACTGCTTCAACTGTGACATCTCGAGCATGAACGCGGTCTTCTTCGACCGCAACTCGAGCGTGCTCACGCCGCAGGCCCGCCAGGCCCTCGCCGAGAACCTGGAGATCCTGGAGAACTGCCCGAACATCTGCGTCGAGATCGTGGGCTACGCCTCGCGCGACGAGCGCAACCCGCAGCGCCTCTCCGAGGACCGCGCCCGCGCCGTCGAGCAGTTCTACATCGACAACGGCGTGGCCGCCAGCCGCCTGATGTCGCGCGGCGCCGGCGCCACCGGCCAGACGACCAAGAAGGGCGGCGCGACCCAGTTCCGCCGCGTCGACTCGATCCCGGTGGACTGCGATGACCTGGGCACCATGGACGACGACATGTAAGCCCTGGCGTCTCCACGCCTGAACCGAAGCGGGTCCGTCCTCCGGGGCGGGCCCGCTTCTTTTTTGCGCGAGGTGCGGGCGGCCCGGACCCCGAACCCCGGCTACCCCGGCGCGTTTTTCTCCGGCCGCTCTCCCTCCAGACCCCGCCACGCCCGATGCCCCGGCCCGATGCCGCCACGCTGGCCCGCGAATTGAAGGCCGAGGCCCGCCGCCTCGGCTTCGATGCCTGCGGCATCTCCGAGGCGCACCGGCTCGACGACGAGGCGCGCCGCCTGGAGCAGTGGCTCGCCGAAGAACGCCACGCCTCGATGGCGTGGATGGAGCGCAACTTCGAGAAGCGCGTCGACCCCCGCCGGCTCGTCGAGGGCGCCCGCTCGGTCATCTCGGTGCTCCACAACTACTACCAGCCGGTGGAGCAGGCAGCGGACGAGACGACCGGCAAGATCAGCCGCTACGCCTGGGGGGACGACTACCACTACGTCCTCAAGGAAAAGCTCTACGCGCTCTACAACTGGCTCGACGAGCGCACCGGCGGCGTCCAGGGGCGGGCCTTCGTGGACTCCGCGCCCGTAATGGACAAGGTCTGGGCGCAGAAAAGTGGGCTGGGATGGATCGGCAAACACACGAACCTGCTCAACCGGCAGATGGGCTCGTTCTTCTTCATCGGCGAGCTGATCGTGGATACCGTGCTGCCGCCGGACGGGCCGATCCCGGACTACTGCGGCTCGTGCACGCGCTGCATCGACGCCTGCCCCACCGACGCCATCTACCAGCCCTACGCCGTCGACGCGAATCGATGCATCTCCTACTGGACGATCGAGCACCGGGGCGACGACGTCCCGGCCGGCCTCCGCCCGCTCTTCGACCGCTGGATCTTCGGCTGCGACATCTGCCAGGACGTCTGCCCCTGGAACAAGTTCGCGTTCGCCACGGAGGAGCCGCGCTTCCTCCCCCGCCCTGGCCTGCCAGACACCGACCTGCGCGAGTGGGCCGAGCTGGACCTCGACGCCTTCCGCACGATCTTCCGCAAGAATCCGGTCAAGCGCGCCAAGTTCGAGGGGCTGATGCGGAACGTGCGGATCGCCCTGGAGGGTGGGGACTAGGGGTTGGGCAGGCGGGGACTGGCCCCTGGGGACTGGGGGGGTCTGGGAGAGAACCCCAGTCCCCAGTCCCTAACTCTCCGCCGCAGGCAAATACACCCGGAATGCCGAGCCTACGCCCTTGGTGCTCTCGACCTCGACGCGGCCGCCCATCAGATCGGCGAGGCGCCTGACGAGCGCCATGCCGAGGCCGGTGCCGCCGTAGCGCCGGTTGAGGCGGTCGTCTTCCTGGTCGAACGGCGTGAAGAGGCGGTCCAGGTAGTCGGCCTCCATCCCGACGCCCGTGTCTCGGACCTCGACGGCCACCTCCTCGCCGGCCCGGTAGGTGCGCACGGCCACCTCGCCCTCGTCGGTGAACTTGACGGCGTTATCCAGCAGGTGCGCCAGGATCTGTTCGAGGCGCTGCGCATCGGCGAGGGCGACCAGATCTTCCTCGGCCAGATCCATCCGGAACCGCACCGCCTTCTCGGCCAGCAGCACGGCCACGGCGTGCGCGGCGCGCTGCACGATCGGGTGCACCGGCACCGGAGCCTGATGGAGCCGGAGCGCGCCGGCCTCCATGTTCGAGAGTACGAACAGATCGTCCGCCATCTGGAGCACGCGGCGGGCGTTCTGGCGGACGGCCTCGGCGAACTCGAGGACCTGCGGCGGCAGCCTGACGCCGGCCTGCTGCTCCCACTCCCGCAGCTCCATCTCCAGCAGCTCCGCATAGCCGTTGACGGCGCCCAGCGGCGTCCGCAGCTCGTGGCTCATCGTCGCGACGAAGCTGTTCTTGAGGCGGCTGGCCGAGCGGGCCTGCTCCTGCGCGCTCTCGAGCACGGCCTGCGCGTTCTTCTGCTCGGAGACGTCCATCAGGATGCCGCTGACGGTGATGCGGCCCGTGGTGTCTCGGTGAGGGGTGGCCTGTTCGCTGAGCCAGCGGGGCGGTCCCTCCGGCGGGTCGATGCGGTAGGTGATGCGGCTCTCGCGGCCGGCGCGGAGGGCGTCGTCGTGGGCGCGCAGCCGCGCCCGGTCCTCCTCGTTGACGAGGCGGTCGATCCAGGGGAGGGCGGCCTCCCCGCGCGCCAGCACGTCGGCGGCGCGGTAGCCGGTGAGGGCCTCCACCTGCGGCGTGGCGAAGAGGTAGCGGCGCGAGCCGTCGCGGGCGTAGGTGAACGTGAAGAGGCAGTCGTCGATGGTGGCGACGGTGAGGCGGTAGCGCTGGCCTACCTGGATCCACGACCAGAGCGTCTCGAAGAGGCGGACGACGTGGTCCATCAGGTGCCGCTCGACGGGCTCCCAGAAGCCGGCGGCGCCCTTGAGCGGGGGCAGCGTACGTTCGAAGAGGATGAAGCCACCCAGCCGCCCGCCGTCGTAGAACGGCGCCCAGAGCACCTCTTCGGCCTCGGTCAACGCCAGCAGCGGCTGCTCGGCCTCCGGCGCGTCGCTGGCCCGCACGTAGAGGGGTTCTTCCTCGACGACGGCCCGGCGCAGCGCGGCGTAGTCGCCGGAACGGACGAAGAGCGAGAACGGCTCGTCGCGCTCGTCGCGCACCCAGGCGGCTCGCGTGGTGCACGCGCCGTCGTCGCCGAGGTGGACGAGCACGTGGATGCGGTCTGCGCGGGCCGTCTCCCCCAGGATCTCGGCGGCCTCGTGGAGGAAGACGGCCTCGTTGAGATCGCCGAAGACGGCCTCGCGCAGGGCCTCCTCGGCACGGTCGTAGCGGTCGCGCAGCACGAGTTCGTCCTCGCGCCGCCGCTGCTCGGTCACGTCTTCGACCATCATCACCCCGCCGACGATGTGGCCCTCGGCCTCCCGGATCGGGGAGGCGTGCACGACGAGCGTGCGCGGCAGCGCCTCGCCGGCGCGGCGGAAGCTCACGGCCGCAGCCCGCACGGGCTCGCCGCCATCCAGCATCCGGTCGATGAGCGGCGGCAGGGCCGGGTCCAGGCCGGGCACGACGTCCAGGTAGCGCCCGCTCCAGGCATCCTCGACGCCCTCGCCCACGATCTGGCGGAAGGCGTGGTTCTCGAACGTCACGAGGCCGCTGGCATCCAGGTGCAGCAGGCCCATCGGGCTCTGCTCGAGGAACGTCCGGTAGAGCGCCTCGCTCTGGAGCAGCGCCTCTTCGACCTCTGCCTGCTCCGTGACGTCGAAGACGAGCGCCTCGACCGGCGGGCCGCCCGCAGGTGCGCCGGGCATCAGGTAGAGCGTCGCCAGGCGCAGCGCCCGGCGAGGCCCGTAGAAGCGGACGTTGAGCATGCTCCACTCCGCCTCGCCGCCCGCCCGGCGCAGGGCGTCGGCCAGCTTCCACCGGTCTTCGGGATGGACGACCTCCGCCCAGAACGGGCGGCCCACGACGGCCTCGGGCGCGTAGCCCGTGACGGCGGCGACGGCCGCATCGGCCTCCGTCACCGTCCCGTCTGGCTGCATGCACAGGATGCAGATTGCCCCTTTCTCGATCAGGGACTTAAACGTAGACGCCGGCGCGCGCCGCCCGGCGGGGTAGCCGAGGAGCACCCATCCGTGCGCAGGGCTCCGGGCCAACCCGACCAGGTTGAGCCCGCCCTCCTGCACCGGCAGCGGCTGCGAAGTATTCTCCACCACGGCGCCGAGGGCCTCCAGGACGGCGCCCGGCACCGCATCGCCGGCCTTCCAGCCCCAGCGCTGTGCGCCGAGCGGGCTCACGCCCCGCACGACGCCCTCCCGGTCTACCGAGGCGACGGCGAGCCCGGGGTCGCCCGGCACGCCGGGGAGTGCCGGTGGCCCGTAGGCAGCGAGGATCTTCCACACCGGTTGGGCCATCGGGGGCGCGTACCTAGCTCGTGTATGAACCACCTGAACCCCTCAAAATCGACGCCAAACGCCCCTGCACGCATCAGGCCACGGCCGCCGCGCGCTCGCGCGGGACGACGACGGCGATCCACAGGAGCCCGCAGAGAATCTGTATCAGCGCGAAAATCCGGAAGCTTAAACGCAGATCCACCAGCCCCACTTCCAGCAGCACACTCGCAGACAGGATCGACACCGTATCGGCCAGCATCACGAGTAACCACTCGGTGGCGAAGACGCGGCCCCGGTAGCGATCCTCGGTGCGCTTCTGGAGCAGCACCGTCGCCAGCACCCAGTTGGCACCGCCGGCCGTGTGGGCCAGCACGATGAGGCCGATGACGACCCCCAGCGCCCAGCCCACGAACCCGACGAGCAGGTAGCAGAGCCCCGTGAAGACGATGCACGCGCCCAGCAGCAACGGCCACCGCTCCTCGTTCTTGAAGACGCTGCGGGCCACCACCGGGCCGATGCCCGTCCCCACCCCGCGCGCGGCGAAGAGCACGCCGATGCCGGCCGCGAGCGCCTCCGGCGCGATCTCGTCCCCCAGAAGCGTCAGCAGGTACACGCACGCCCCGCCGCCGACCGCCCACGACGCCTTCGCCAGCGCGATCCGGCCCACGCGCGGCACCGCCCGCATCCGCCGCCATCCGTCGAGGATCTCGCGGGCTGCCGTCCGCAGGATCGGCCCGCGCCCCGCCTCGGTGTCCTGCGGGATCGTGGTGCGGACGATGAAGACGGCCGAGACGAGGTAGGTGGCGCTGTCGAGGAGGAAGACGGCCTGCTCCCCGAACGCCTCCGTGGCGAAGCCGCCGAGCGCAGCCCCGAACGCCAGCATCACACTCCACGAGGCAGCCATCAGCGCGTTCGCCGTCAGCAGCTCGCGCGGCGTGGTGATGTTCGGGATCGACGCACTCTTGGCCGGCTGAAAGACCGCCCCGACGACCACCTGCAACGCGATCAGCCCGTAGAGCAGGTATACCTCGCTCACCTCGTCGATCAGCAGAAAGCCGAGCACGACGACGGCCCGAAGCAGGTCCGACGCGATCATCAGCCGCCGCCGGTTGTAGCGATCCACGAGGATGCCGGCGATGGGCGAGGCGAGCGCCCACGGCAGCATCTTGAAGATGAAGACGGCGCCGAGCGCGAAGGGCGAGCCGGTCAGGCGCGAGACGAGCGTGTAGAGCGCGATCGTGTTGAACCAGTCGCCGAGCAGCGAGACGACGTTGCCCAGCCAGAGCCGCCGGAAGTTGGGGTTGCCGCGCACAAGCTCCCAGTAGCCGGCCTGGTCCCGCATGTCGCCCTCCCGCGCCATCACCTGAAGCCTGTCTGGTTAGCGCCGAAATCGGCAAGGAAGATAGGACGCACGGAAAAGCTCGGCGGCACGGTGGGCCTGGGCGCGGCGTGGCCCAGGAATGCATCAGGAGCGTATCGCCCCAGCGGCGCCCAGCGGTAGGGGCGTATCGCGATACGCCCCTACGGCGCCAGAAGCGATACGCCCAGGCGCCCGGCACCGCCCCATCGTTGCAAGGCGATGAATGCCCGGTTATGCCGGTGCCTGGTCGGCCGCCTCCCCCGCCGGGGTCTCCTCGCGGCCTTCTTCGGGGCGGAGGAGGGGGAAGAGGATGACGTCGCGGATGGAGGTCTGGCCCGTCATCAGCATCGCGAGCCGGTCGATGCCCACGCCGAGGCCGGCGGTAGGCGGCATGCCATATTCGAGGGCCCGCAGGTAGTCTTCGTCGATCTGCATGGCCTCGTCGTCCCCTTCGGCGCGGAGGCGGGCCTGCTCCTCGAACCGCGCGCGCTGGTCTTCGGGGTCGTTGAGCTCGCTGAAGGCGTTGCACAGCTCCTTGCCGTTGACGATGGCCTCGAAGCGTTCCACCAGGCCGGGCGTCTCGCGGTGGCGCTTGGCCAACGGCGAGAGCTCGACCGGGTAGTCCGTGATGAAGGTGGGCTGGACGAGGTGCGGCTCGACGTGCTCGCCGAAGATCTCGTCGATGATCTTGCCGGCGCCCATCGTGCTATCCACGTCCACGCCGAGCGCGCGGGCGGCGGCGGCGAGTTCGTCGCGGCTCTTGCCGTAGAGGTCGTGGCCCGTCCGCTCTTTCACGGCCTCCAGGAGCGGGATGCGCGGCCAGGGGCGCGCGAAGGAGAGCGTGCGCGGCGTGCCGTCCGGCCCCGGCACCGCGACCTCCGGGGTGCCGTGCAGCGCGATGGCCA
>JAWWAN010000016.1:0-16667 GCA_033721675.1 Rhodothermales bacterium
AAGAACTCGTCGAACGCACCCTCGCCTACCACGACCCGGGCGGGGCGTGGGCCGCCGGCCGCCACCGGTTCACGCTGCGCGAGGAGCGCCCGGGCGGCCGGGACCGCGCGACGGTGGTGACGCTGGAGCCGGGCACGGGGGGTTTCGCCTTCCGATCCGAGCGGGAGGGGCGCATCCTCGAAGCCCGTCTGGACGACGGCGGCTGCACCGCCACCATCGACGGCAAGGCCGACTTCTCGGCCGAGCTGCGGGATCGCTACCGGCTCTCGTGCGAGGGGCTGGCGTGGCTCCGCGCATATTATGGCTTTCTCCTCGGCCTGCCGATGAAGCTGCGCGACCCCGGCACCCGCCTCGGCGCCGTCGAGCGGACCCGCTTCGCCGATCAGGACGTGCTCGCCCTCCGCGTCACCTACGACGCCGAGGTTGGCTCAGACGTCTGGTACTTCTACGTAGACCCGGCCACGCACGCGCTCGTCGGTGCGCGCTTCTACCATGACGAAGCCGCGGGTGACGGCGAATACCTCGTCTTCGAGGGAGAGACGGCTGCGGACGGCGCCCGCTGGCCCCGCTCCCGCCGCTGGCACTCGAATGCGGATGGGGAGTACCTGGGCGCAGACATCATCGAGCACTACGAACGGCTGCGATGACTTCCGGGGGGGCATCGTGTAAGAACTGATCGAGGCCGGCCTCCGAGCAGATGGAAGCCGGCCTCGATGTATACCGCTGGGCGCGTCGTGATCCCGTTACGGGGCCACCATGTCTTGGGCGATGCTGGGGGCGGGGCCGTTGGCAAACTGGGGGAGCGGGCCGTCGTGCAGGAAGGGCAGGTATTCAGCGCGGAGCTCGGTGAAGGCAGGCCACTGCGCCTGCGGCAGCGGCTCGGCGCTCGGCAGCTCCAGCCGCAGCGGATCTACCTGGGTGCCGTTCTTCCAGAAGCGATAGCAGAGGTGCGGCCCCGTGGCGAGGCCCGTCGAGCCCACGTAGCCGATCACGTCGCCCTGCCGCACCCGGACGCCGTTCTTGATCCCCTTGCCGATCTTCGACATATGGAGGTAGCCCGTCGTGTAGGTGCCGTTGTGGCGGATCTTGACGTAGCGCCCGTTGCCCCGCGTGTAGCCTGCCGCCACCACCACGCCGTCGCCGGTGGCGTGGATCGGCGTGCCGGTGGGCGCGGCGTAGTCGGTGCCGAGGTGCGCTTTGTAGCGTTTCAGCACCGGGTGGAAGCGGCGCTTGGTATAGCGCGAGCTGATGCGGCTGTACTTCAGCGGTGCCTTCAGGAAGGCCTTCCGCAGGCTGCGGCCCTGCTCGTCGTAGTACGTGGCCCGGTCGCCGGCCACATGGCGGAAGGCGTAGAAGTCCTCCCCGGCGTGGGCGAAGCGGGCGGCGAGGATGGCGCCGGTGCCCACCGGCTCGCCGTCCACCACCTGCTCCTCGTAGACGAGGTGGAAGCGGTCGCCCCGGCGCAGGCGGTAGAAGTCGATCTGCCAGGCGAAGACGTCGGCCAGCTTCACGGCGAGCGCCGGGTCCGCGCCCTGCTGCACCAGGGTCTGGTACGGCGAGCCGTCGAGCGTGCCGGCGACGGTGCGCTGCCGGACCTCGACGGGCTTCTCGCCGGCGTACACGCGGGGCGCGCCGCGCAGGTCGAAGACTACGTAGTGGATCGGGTCGCGTTCGTAGACGACGACCTGCGGCTGGTCTCCGGCACGGTAGACGCGGAGCGCCCGGCCGGCGCGCAGGTGGCGAATGTTGAAGACGGGGCGGGCGGCCTCCGCGAGCGTGCGCGAAGTCGCGGCGTCGATGCCGAAGGCGCCGAGCAGGCCGGAGAACGTCTGGCCGCGCTCGATGCGTGCCGTGTCGATGCGGTAGGCGCCCTCCTCGATCCCGAACGAGTCCAGAGCCGGCGTGGGGGCAGGCGGTGGGGTCTCGGCCACGGCGACCTCGGCAGGGGCCGGCACGGGCGGGGAGAGCGTGATCCAGGAGAAGTAGAGGAGCGCGCCGAGGGCGCACAGGGAACCGGCGAGGGCCTTGGGGGCCGGGAAGAACTGCATGGCGTGGGGGGGTCCTTGCGTGTGAACGAGCGTACGGAAGGGCGCCGGAAGATAACGATCTCGTTACCGAAGCGAAACCCGGTATGCTAAAGAATCAGCATGAAAAAGAGGTGCGGGCGGCTCATGTGAACCCGTTGCCGCGCAACGGGTTACGAGGAGTAGCCTCCGGCAAGAAGTGAGAAGAGCGAGGCGCGGGCGGGCGACGGTTTCGCCATCTCTATACAGTACATCGGCTTCCGGTGCCGCGCACTGAAGGCCCGGCGGCGCCATCTGGCCCCCGATATTTACCGGGGGGCGGGTTGCCACGCAGCCTCGTCGACGCCGGCCTGGTGGTTGGCCCAGCGCGCGAGGACGAAGAGGAGGTCGGAGAGGCGATTCAGGTAGACGGGCGCTTCCGGAGTCAGCGCCTCGTGCTCGGCGGCGCCCACGGTGAGGCGCTCGGCGCGGCGGCAGACGGTGCGGGCCAGATGGAGCGCCGCCGCAGCCGGCGTGCCGCCGGGCAGGATGAAGTGCTTGAGGGGCGGCACGTCGGCCTCATAGGCATCGATGGCGCGTTCGAGCCGCTCGACGTCTCCGTTCTCGATGCGTGGTACCCGGGCCCGGGTGTCCGGCGGGGTCGCCAGGTCGGCGCCGAGCACGAAGAGGTCTTCCTGTAGCTGGGCCAGCAGCGGGTCGAGCCGTTCGCGGCCGGGGCCGTCAGCGAGGTGTGCGCGCGCCAGGCCGATGCACGAGTTGGTCTCGTCTACGGTCCCGTAGGCCTCGATGCGCGGGTGATGCTTCGGCACACGGCCCCCTCCGAAGAGGCCGGTGGTGCCGTGGTCGCCGGTACGGGTATAGATCTTCATGCGCGGTCACGGGGCGGTGGTGGAGGCGGCCGCTACGATACAGGGAGCCTCGGGGCCGGTTCCGGCCCGGCGATCACTCCACGGGGGCGTCGTACCGGATGCGGAGCGGGGCGCCGGGCAGCTGTTCTACCCGCGCGCGCATCCGGAAGACGGTGGCGAGGAGGGCTTCGGTGAGCACCGCTCCGGGGGCGCCCGCCGCAGCGATCCGTCCCTGCTGAAGGACGATCAGGGCGTCTGCGAAGCGGGCGGCCTGCTCCAGGTCGTGGAACACCGCGATCACGGTGCGCCCCGCCGCCACGAGCTCGCGGACGACCTCCAGGAATTCGAACTGGTAGTGGACGTCGAGGTGCGCCGTCGGCTCGTCGAGCAGCAGGAGGCCGGCTTCCTGGACGAGGGCCTGGGCGAGAAAGACGCGCTGGCGCTCGCCGCCGCTGAGCGAGAGCACGGAGCGGTGGGCGAACCCGCTGAGGTCCACGCGGGCCAGCGCCTGGCGGACGGAGGCGCGGTCTGCAGCCGTGTGGCGGCCCAGCCAGCCCTGGTGCGGCGTCCGGCCGAGCAGGGCGAGCTCCTCCACGGTGAAGTCGAACGAGAGCGGGGTGGTCTGGCGGACGAAGGCGAGTTCCTGGGCCAGTGCGCGCGGCTTCCAGGCGGCGATGCTGCGCCCCCGGACGGTGAGCGTGCCGGTGTACGGGAGCAGCCCGGCGACGGCACGCAGCAGGGTGGTCTTTCCGCTTCCGTTGGGGCCGAGCAACCCCACCCACGTGCCGGCCTCGACGTCGAAGTCGAGCCCGTGCAGGATCGGGGAGCCGTCGAGCGAGACGCGGAGTTCGCGGGCGGAGAGCAGGGGCACGGCGCGGCGGAGAGCAGGGCGCGGAAAGAGGAACAATCTAGCACGGGGGTCGCTCTTATGCAGCCCGCCTTTCCGGAACCCATCGCCGTGCCGGCTCGAACCCATGCGACGTCCGTGGTGGCTCCTCGCCAGCATGCTCGCGGCTGTGCTGCTCGGGCCGGGCTGCGATACGCAGGGGCGGCAGGACGAGTTCATCGACCAGGCGTTCGCGCCGCCGCAGGGGTTCACGCGTACCGACGAGGACGGCGCCGTCGCGGAGCGCGACGCGGATGACTGGCGGACTGCGCCGCTCTACCTCGGCACCATCTTCGTCGACCCCGCCTTCCCGAACCCGACCGGCGGGCAATTCGTCTCGCTCCCGCTCTCGGTCCGGGAGTTCAACGCCGTACCGGGCGGGCTGGAGCTGGCCGCGCTCGATGCCAACAACCGCTTCACGACGCTCGACCGCATCGACGACGCCGGCAGCCCCGGCGCCTACGTGCTGACGTTCAACCCGACGTTCCTCGGCCGCCGAGGGCTCGTCCGCGTATTCATCCTGGACGGCCTCGGCGAGCTGATCTCCTACGGCGATCTCCTGGTCGAATAATCCGTCCCGCCCCGCTACCCATGCCGACATTCGCGGAACGGCTCGACGCCGCCGAGATGATGGACGACTTCAGCATCGTCGACGAGCGGCTGACGCGGGCGCTCGACAATCTCCGCGCGGTCAATCGGTTTCTGGGGGGCTATCGAGCGACCCGCACCGTCCTGGAGCCCCTCCTCGCGGCGCGGCGTGGCGGCACGCTGCGCGTGTTGGACCTCGCTACCGGCGTGGGCGACTACGTGGAGCGCTTCGTCCGATGGGGGGCGCGGGAGGAGGTGGCCGTCGAGGCCGTCGGCCTGGACATCAACCCCGCGACGGTGGCCTATGCGCGGGGCGCGCTGGACCGGGCGCTGCCGCCGGCGCTCCGCCCCCGCGCCCACCTCGTCGAGGGTGACGCGCTCGCCCTCCCGTTCGAGGACGGCGCGTTCGACGTCTGCCACACCGCCCTGTTCACCCACCATCTCGGAAATGAGCAGGTGGTGATGCTGCTTCGCGAGATGGGCCGCGTGGCGCGGTACGGCCTCATCGTCAACGATCTGCATCGCCACCCGCTGGCGTATTACGGCATCGCGGCCATCGGCGCGGTGCTGCCCGTGTCTCCCATGTTCCGGCACGACGGCCCGGTGTCCGTCCGCCGCGCTTTCATCCGCCAGGAACTGCACGCGCTGGCCCGGCGTGCGGGGCTCGCGGCCTACCGCCTGCGCTGGCACTGGGCCTTCCGCTGGACGCTCTCCACCATCGACCCCATACGCCCTGCATGACCTACGATGCGGCTATCATCGGCGGAGGGCTGGCCGGGTGCAGCGCGGCCATCCAGCTGGCGCGGCGCGGGCACTGCGTGGTACTCTTCGAAAAGCTGCGCTACCCGCACGACAAGCTGTGCGGCGAGTTTCTGTCCGTCGAGGTGCAGGCCATGTTCGAGCGGCTCGGCGTGCTCGGGGCCGTCCGCCTGGCCGGCGCCCACCCGATCCGGCAGGCGCTCGTCACCACGATGGACGGCGCGGCGTTCCGCCATGACCTGCCCGGCACGGCCCTCGGCCTCTCCCGCTATCGCCTCGATGCCCTGCTGGCCGAGCACGCCCGGGCCTGCGGCGCCACCGTCCGCGACGGCGTCGCGGTCCGCAGCGTCGCCGGCTCGCTGGACGACGGATTCACGCTGGAGACCGACGCAGGTACGGTGGCGGCGCGCGTCGTGTTGGGCGCCTACGGCAAGCGCAGCACCCTGGACCGCCACCTCGGGCGGTCCTTCCTTAAGGAGCGAAGCCCGTACGTGGCCTTCAAGGCGCACTTTTCCGGTGCGGCATTGCCGGGCGTCATCGAGCTGCACTCGTTCGAGGGGGGCTACTGCGGCCTCTCGCACGTGGAGGGCGAGCGCATCAACGCCTGCTGGATCACGCGGGACGAGGTGCTGAAAGGCGCAGGGGGGGATCCCGAGGCGATGATCGACGGACCGATGCAGCGCAATCCCGCCCTCGCGCGTCGGCTCGGCGCGATGACGCGCGTGTCGGACCGCTTCTGCGCCGTCGCCCAGGTATCGTTCGCCCCGAAGGCGGCGTTCGCCGGGGATGTGTGCATGGTGGGAGACACCGCCGGCATGATCGCGCCGATGTGTGGCGACGGCATGGCGATGGCACTGCGGGCCGCCGAGCTGGCCGCGCCCCGGGCAGCCGCGTTTCTCGAAGAGGAGGCCCCGGCGGCGGCCTTCCGGGATGGCTATCGCGCTGCCTGGCGGGGCGAGTTCGGCCTGCGGATGCGGCTCGGGCGGTGGATGCACCACGCCTACTGTCGCCCGTCGGTGGCCCGCGTGGCCGTGGCGGCGTGCCGCCGCGTGCCGGCGGCGGGGCGGTGGCTGATGCACAAAACCCGAAGCGTCCCCGGGGCGTAGGACGGATCCGCCCTCCATCTCCACCGCACCCACCGACCCGTGCCGTACCCGATTTTGCCCGCCAGTTTCCGGGGGCGTCGAGGCGTTCACCCGCGCAATGCCCTGCTCCTGTTCGTCGTGCTGTTGCCGGGCTTCGGGCAGAGCACGGCGCACGCGCAGGTCGAGCCGTCCGATCCCTACCGCTTCGTGGCCTGGACGGTGGAGGACGGGCGGGCGCTCGCCGGGCACGCGGCGTCGCGGAAGGCGCTGTACGGGGGGGCGGCGCTCGGCGGCCTGCTCGTGGTGCTCTCCTGGCAGGATGCCCGCCTCACGTCCGGCGCCGTCGACCTCGCCGATGGGCTCTACCGGCCCGTCCTGACCACGGCCAACGAGATCGGCAACGTGAAGGTCGTCCAGCCGATGGCGTTGATGCTGTTCCTCGGCTCGCTCACCTCGCGCAGCACGCGTATGCAGGACGCCGCCTTCACCTCGCTCGAAGCGCTCGTCTTCGCCAACACCATTACGGACGTGCTGAAGGGCCTCGTCGGGCGGCATCGGCCTACCGAAGGGGACAACGCGCACGTGTTCGTGCCGTTCTCGGGGCACCGCTCGTTCCCGTCCGGCCATGCCACGACGGTCTTCGCCTTCACCACGCCGTGGCTTCTCTACTACGGTAATGCGCGTACGGCCGTACTCTTCCTGATGGGCACCGGCACGGCCTTCACCCGCATGGCAGACCGCCAGCACTGGTTCACCGACGTCGTCGCGGGGACCGCCATCGGCTTCACCACGGCCTTCTGGCTCACCCGGCGCCACCGCCAGGGTGCGGCCGAGGGGCTGAGCGTAGCGCCGACGCTGGCCGGCGGGCGGCTCGGCCTCGCGCTACGGATGGAGCTGTAACAGCTAGGGCCCAGCGGAGGCGTCGGGCTCCGCCGAGGGCACGGCCGAAGACGAGGCGGCGACCTCCACGGCATCCGGCGCGCGCACGCGGCTGCCCACGGTGATATGGAAAACCGGCTGCCGGCGTTCGTAGATCACCAGCACCTTGCCCTCCCGCTGCAGATCGAGCAGGACGCGGCCCAGCAGGGCTTCGAGCCGCGAATGATAGGCCTGGCCGAGGTTGGCATAGTCCGTCTCCAACTGCTCTCGCAGCAGCGTCCGGAGGATGCCCTCCTGGTCAGGGAGGGTGTCCTGGGTGGGGGCATAGAAGAACTTGCGGTAGTGGATGTCCACGGTGGTGCCGTAGTTGTGGCTGCTCACCGGCACGGCGTTGCCGTTGATGCGGCGCAGCGCCTTCTGATCCTCCTCAGACCGCGTCGCAGACGTGATCACGAACTTGTAGGGAGGCAACCCTTCGGCGCGCAGGGCTTCCTGAAACCGCTGCCCGATGAGGGCGAGGAGGTGGGCGGTGCTCTCCGTCACGTATGGCACCGAGTAGTCCATCGGCTCGACGTGATACAGGCCGTTGGTCTCCAGGAGCACGAGCTCGTTCGCGCTGACGAAGTCCTGGGCCGCCTCGCGCGTGGAGAGGCCGGAGACGCCCAGCGACTGCGCACGCGCCACGTGCTGCTTGTTGAGGTACGTGCGGAGGCTTCGCAGCTCGGCATCCGAGAGCGGGCGGACGTCCACGAAGGCGGAGTCCGCCCGGGCGGTCAGCGCGTCGGCCAGCGCCTCCGTCTTAGCGAGGAGGGCGATCTGCATGTACGAGACGAAGAGCGCTACGCCGAAGACGAGCACCAGCCCGGCCGCGACGACGGTACGGGTGGGGTGCCGCTCCGGAAGACGTCGGATGCGATCAAATCGGGCCATAGGGACGGCGTCGCCGGGGTCGTTTCGAGAATACGTACTGGCCCTTAAACGAGACGGCACCGGGCAGATATCCGGCCGTGCCCGGAGGATAACGGCTTCGTTGCCCTCCCCGAGCGGCCATTACGCGTCCGTCATACCGCTCACGCGAAGGCCGTCCTGGCGCTCTCGACGTCCGGGAACGACGGGAAGATCTGCTCGATCTTGGTCAGCTCGATCATCACCGCCACGGCGCCGTCGGCCCCGGCGAAGACCACCTGCCCGTCGTTGGGGGAGAGATGCCGGTAGAGCGAGAAGATGGCGCCGAGCCCGACCGAGTCGAGCAGGTCGGTGCCCGTGAAGTCGAGGATGAAGTGGCGGGCGCCCTCCTGCAGTTGCTCGCGCGTGGCCGCGCGGAAGGCTTCCGCGTTCCGGAAGTCGAGGATCTTCCCGATGTGCGCGATGACGACGTGGTGGTCGTCCGTTTCGAAGGAGAAACTCATCGTGGCGGCCGGCTGTGTGGAGCGAACACCCATGCTGGTAGTAACCCCTCGAAGGGAGGCTTCGATCCCGCAGCCCGCCCGGAAGGGCCGCAGGTCAGCGGGGTTCCGAGATGCCGTGCTGGTGTTTGTACTCCAGCCGGGAGGCGGCCGCTTCGTCCACCAGGATGTGTGCGTGGCGGTGGAGCTGCACGATGGTGGCCGGCACCATGGCCGTCACGGGGCCTTCGAGCATGGCGCGCACGGCCTCGGCCTTGGCGGCGCCGCCGGCCAGCAGGAGCAGGCGGTGGGCATCCATGATGGTGCCGATGCCCATCGTGAGGGCAAAGCGCGGCACCTCGTCCGGGTCGTCGAAGAACCGGGCGTTGTCGCGCACCGTCTTCTCGGTGAGGGTCTTGATGCGGGTGCGCGAGCCGAGCGACGAGCCGGGTTCGTTGAAGGCCAGGTGGCCGTTCGCGCCGATGCCGAGGATCTGGATGTCGATGCCGCCGGCCCGGTCGATCTGGTCCTCGTACCACTGGCACTGCGCCTCCACGTCGTCCGCCATGCCGTTCGGGATGTAGACGCGGCTCGGGTTGACGTTGATCTGGTCGAAGAGGTTCGTCCACATGAAATGATGGTAGCTCTGCGCGTGGCGCGGCGGGAGGCCCACGTACTCGTCCAGGTTGAACGTGGTGACTTTGGAGAAGTCGAGCCCGCGCGCGCGGTGGCTCTCGATGAGGCGCTGGTAGAGGCCGAGGGGGGTGGAGCCGGTGGCGAAGCCGAGGACGCTGTCGGGCTTGCGGCGCACCTGCGCCTCGATGAGCGCGGCGGCCCGGTCGCTGAGGGCCTCGTAGTCGGCGAACTGTTCGACGAGCATGGGCGGGCAGGAAGGTGAGGGGCGTCGGGCAAAAAAATGCCGCCGCGCGGCATTGTCAATCCGTGCGCTCAGCGGGTGGCGAGGCGGTCGAAGTGCTGGCGCCAGGGCCGGAGTTGCGTGCCGGAGGCCGTGCGGATCATCACGACCTCGGCGCCGGGAGGCACCAGCCGCCGCATCACCGCCGGCCCGATGCGCCCACCTCGGACGAAGTGGAGCGAAAGCTGCCCCGGCCGCAGCAGCGCCATCCACGCCCCGGAAGGGGCCAGCAGCGCGTCGACGGCGTCCGGCGCGAACGTGCGGACGCGCGCCCAGTCTGCCGGGGGAAGCCCGGCCATGGAAGCCGGCAGCGTGAGGGGGAGCGTGAGGTCCTGCGTCAGCATGCGCTCGGTTTCGTCGGCGCCCTCGATCCGCCCGACCACGGCCCACCGGCCGCCGCGCCGGACGGGGCTCCAGTTGGCGGGGTCCGGCACGCCGTTGTACCGCGCTCGCTGGCGGGGGGGCAGCCCGGCCAGATGGCTCGCCGCGCGGCTCCCGAAGACGGTGTAGGCCGCCGGCGTCAGCACGTCGCCGATGGCGAGGCCGGTGTGGGTGGTGCTGTCCAGCGGAACGACGGCCAGCGTGTTGAAGAACCACGGATGGGCGGCCCCCTCGCAGTACCCCGCGCTGCGCTGGTTCAGCGCCAGATAGCGCGGCCCGGCGTACAGAATCGACTGGACGCGGTGCCCCGCGCAGTACTCCCCGTTGAATGCGGGGATGCCGGCCAGCTCCGGCCGCATCCCGGACGGGGCCGCCCAGACGAAGTCTTCCACCCAGTTGTTGTAGACGCTGCGCTTGGCGCCGACGCTCCAGAAACGCCCCTCGACCGGGATGAGCAGCACGTCCGGCGCGGTGCGGACGGTGAAGGTGCTGTCCTGATGCGTCAGCAACAGGGTGCGGTAGACCGGCCGAAGCAGCGAGTCTGCGCTGCCGGCGTAGTACGGCAGCGGGCGCTCGATGGCCGCCTGGTACCGGAGGCCGACGAGCATCCCCTCCGCCTGCGCGCGGCACACGTCGGGGAGGCCCGCACCGAGGCAGGCCGCCAGCAGGAAGAGCAGCGGGCGGAAGGACATGGATACCGGCGGTGGAGGGCTCAGCGCGGGACGGCAGCGGGACGCAGCAGATGCCGGACGGCATCGAGGTCGCCATCGTTCGGGGCCGGCTCGAGGCCCAGAATCGCTGCCGCGAGGTTATAGACGTGGACGTTCTCAAAAGGTCCCGCGCGGAGCCCCTGGGCGAAAGCCGGCCCCCGCGCCACGAAGAGCGCCTGCATCGAGGGGGTGTGGTTGTCGTACCCGTGCGTCCCGCCGGAGAACCGCTGCGGGTCCCGCTCGAAGGACGCGCGCGTCGTGATCACCCAGCCCGGCTCGGCCACGGCCAGCACGGGCGGGATGCGCCGGTGCCCTTCGTGGTGCCAGTGCACGGGCCGCTCCCCGGCCGGGTAGACCGCCAGGTGCGGGGCTGCGCGCAGGCCCTCCACGACGGCCTCCAGCCGCCCCGGCGCCGGGATCAGGGCCGCGACGGGACTCCAATCCACGACCCGGACGTCGTCGAGGTCGATGTAGTCATCGAGGAAGACGGCGCGGTCGGGCGCGGTGGCGGCCATGCCGTGATCCGACACGACGATCAGGTTGATGGCATCGAGCAGGCCCCGCGCGGCGAGCCCGTCGACGAGGCGCGCGAGGTAGCCGTCCACGCGGCGGACGGCGGCGGCGGTCTCGGGCGCGTCCGGGCCGTAGTCGTGCCCGGCATGGTCTACGTCGCTGAAGTAGAGCGTCAGGAAGGCGGGGCGCTCCTCGGCGGGGAGGGCGAGCCAGCCCAGGACGTCGTCCACCCGCTGCGCGCCGGGGACGCGGTCGTCGAAGACCTTCCAGTAGGTCGGGCGGACGCCCTGGATGGCGGCCTCGGAGCCGGGCCAGAAGTAGGGCGCGGTGCGGCGGCCCTGCCGCTCGGCCGTCACCCAGAGGGGTTCGCCTTCCCACCAGCGCGCGTCTCGGACGGCCTCCCGGTCGCCCAGGCTGAAGCCCGCGTCGAAGACGGGGTCGTACATTGTGTTCGCGACGATGCCGTGGTGGGACGGGTAGAGGCCGGTGACGAGCGTATAGTGGTTGGGGAACGTCTTCGTCGGAAACGCGGGGATGAGCGCCTCGGCCCGGACGCCCTCGCGGGCGAGCCGCGCCAGCGTCGGGGCCTCGTACCGGTCCAGATAGTCGGCCCGGAAGCCATCGATGGAGATCATCAGGACGGTCGGGCCGGGGCCGGCCTCCGCGGTTTCGGCGTGGGGCAGGCGGGGAGCCTGGCAGGCCCGTTGCACCAGCACGGCACCGAGCAGCAGCGCGAGCAGGCCGAGGGTGGCGAGGATGGGGGAGGAACGGCGCATGGACGGTAGAAGAAGGAGGGCGGCGACGTCGAAGATACGTCCTGGCGCCGAGCCCCGGCGCTTTTCTTGCAATCTACGCCGTCGAACCGGAGCCCCAGGGCCTATCTTGGCTCTCGCTCATCCGGAGAAGCAATGGACGTGCTCGACTCGATCTGGACCTACGCGCAGGGGATGGACCTCCTCGAAGCCGCCGGGCTCGTCTTCGGGCTGGCCTGCGTGTGGCTCCTGATCCGCGAGAACATCTGGACGTGGCCGCTCGGCATCGCCTACGTGCTGGTGTCGTTCGTCGTCTTCTACCAGGCGCGGCTCTATGCGGACCTCGCGCTGCACGCCGTCTTCCTCGTCCTCAACGTGTACGGATGGGTCCACTGGGCGCGGGGGGATCCGCGCTCGGACGACGACCTGCCCGTGACCGCCAGCGCGCCGCGCCGGCTGGCCGGGATCCTGGCGCTCTCGGGTCTGGGCGTCCTCCTCTGCGGCACGCTGCTGGCCCGGTTCACCGATGCGTCGCTGCCCTACTGGGACAGCGCCACGTCCGTGCTGAGCATCGCTGCGATCTGGTTGCAGGCGCGCAAGAAGATCGAGCACTGGATCCTCTGGCTCGCCGTGGACGTGCTCGCGACGGGCATCTACCTCTACAAGGGCATCGTCTTCTACGCCGTGCTCTACCTCGTCTACATCGGCCTGGCGGGGGCCGGCTACCGGGCGTGGCGCCGGGCGATGCACGCAGGGGCCGTCGAGGCGTAGCGCGTCAGCGGGCGATGAACCAGTAGGCGAGGAGCCCGAAGACCGGGAAGAAGATGATGAGCAAGGCCCACAACACCTTCGAGCCGAGCGAGCGGGCGCTGCCGGCCAGCTCGACGATGGCGATGATGTCCAGGATGATGATGAGCGTGCCGCAGCAGCCGTAGGTCCAGAAGCTGTCGATGCGCTCGAAGAGGTTGGGGCCGCAGCCGGCCAGGAGCAGCACGGCGAGGCCGAGCAGGGCCGCCGTCAGGAGGTGGTCGCGTCGGATCGGCATTCGTCGAGGGCGTCGGTGAGTGGGGCGCGTCGGGCAGGATATACGGAGAATTTCGGAAAGGTTTAGGGCCCGCCCGGCCCCGTCCTGTAATCGCGTCGTGAAATATGGCGGCGGCGGCCCGCCGCGCCGGGAGGAACAGCCCTCCGGCCCTTCTCGTTCGAGAGGGCCCATTTTCGCTCCTCGAAACCGCCGCGCCCCACCCATGAAGATCGGCCCCATCGACCTCGGGGACCGCCCCCTGTTTCTGGCTCCGATGGAGGACGTCAGCGACCCGCCGTTCCGCATCCTCTGCAAACGGTACGGGGCGGACATGCTCTACACCGAGTTCATCTCCAGCGGCGGACTCGTCTACGACGCCGACAACTCGGTGATGAAGCTCGACATCTACGACGAGGAGCGGCCCGTCGGCATCCAGATCTTCGGCGGCGACCTGGAGCAGGTGCGGCAGGCCGCAGCCATCGTCGACGCGGTCGGGCCGGATCTCATCGACATCAACTATGGGTGCCCGGTCAAGAAGGTGGTCTGCAAGGACGGCGGCGCCGGCATCCTGCGCAACCTCCCGAAGATGGAGGCCCTCACGTGCGCCGTCCTCGAGCAGGCCACGCGGCCGGTGACGGTCAAGACGCGGCTGGGCTGGAACGACGAGTCGATCCGCATCCTGGAAGTGGCCCGGATGCTCGAAGACGTCGGGGTGGCCGCCCTCGCCGTCCATGCCCGCACGCGGGCGCAGATGTACAAGGGCACGGCGCGATGGCCCTGGCTCCGGCGCATCAAGGAAGAGGGCGTCCGGGCGATCCCGCTCATCGGCAACGGCGATGCCGACTCGCCGGAGAAGATCCGCGCGATGTTCGACGAGACCGGCGTGGACGGCGTCATGATCGGCCGGGGCGCCATCGGCAACCCGTGGATCTTCCGCGACGCGCGCCGCTTCCTGGAGACGGGTGAGGTGCCGCCGCCGCCCACCTGGGAGGAGCGCCTGTCTGTGGTAGCGGAGCACCTGACGCTCAAGTGCGAGTGGCTCGGCGAGCGCACCGGCGTGCTGGAGATGCGGCGGATGTACGGAGGGTACTTCAAGGGCTTCCGGGGCGCCAGCACGCTGCGCCAGCGGGTGATGGAGCACGAGACGAAGGCCGGCGTGCTGGAGGTGCTGCTCAACGCGCGCGAGGACGCGCCGGACCTCGCCGTGCCCGTGTCAGCTCCGCGGCCGGGGGCACGCCGGGTGAAGGCGCTGCCGGCGGCCCTCAAGGCCACGCTCCCGGCGCCCGTGCGCGCCCGCAGCGCGGCCTAGCCGTAGGGGTCCAACCACGAGGCGGAACGGGAGGGGTGCTGCCAGGCGGCAGCGGCCCCTCCCGTTCTGCATTTTAGGATTCGGCCGAGGTATCGATACAGCGCTTGCCCGTTTCTCGCTCCGGCAAGCCGCCGGGGCGCGACCGCTAACCCATCGCGGACTGCCCCGCGACCCTCCGCCGCGAACGTATGCGCTATATCTACCGTCTTTCCCTGCTTCTCGCCTTCGTCCTTGCCCTCCCCGCCTCGGTTCAGGCCGGGACCTGCGAAACCACCACCGATGCCGAGTTCGGCGGCAACTGGTCTGACGTCTCGATGTGGTCCTGCACCGGCGACAGCGACGGCATCCCGGACGAGGACGACGCCGTCACGATCCGTGCCAACCACGAGATCTTCATCGACAACGCCATCCCGGTCACCGGCACCCGGGCGCGAGTCCTCACGCTGACCATCGAGGGCGGCGCGACGCTGCGCCCCGACGGCGGCGGCACGCGCATCCTCGAGCTCTACGGGGCCGGCGCGTCTGCCCTCGTGGTGGATGGCAGCCTCGGCAATGGCGCGAGCGAGACGGACCTGATCCTGCTCGTCTTCGACGCACCCACCCTCAGCGGCAGCGGCTCCATCGACCTGCAGCGCCTGCTCAAGGACGGCGCCTCCAACACGACCCTGACGATCGACATCGACGTGCAGCTGCGCCGCAGCTCCGGTGCTGCGATCTACTCGCTCGGGGACGCCGGCACGTCGTTCGACGTCACGATCAACAGCGGCGCAACGGTCGACGTCGTCAACGGCGACGCCTCGCTCGACGGCTCGGCCGGCAACGGCCTCGAATCTCCCGCGGCGTGGACCGTCGACGGGACCCTCACGATGGGCGGTAAGCTGTACGCGAAGTCGGACAACACCACGGAGGCCGTGTCCCTCGCGATTGGCAGCGGCGGCGTGGTGGAGGCCGGCAGCATCGATGCGTCCGGCAGCACCGCGCAGTTCAGCCTGACCGTGGGCAGCGGCGCCACGCTGCGCCTCACCGACGGCACGTTTACCCTCACGGGCAGCAGCGCGGTGTTCTCGTTCGATGCGAACGGCACCACCGAGTTCAGCAAAAGCGGTGCGCAGACCGTCGTCCATCCGGACGCCTCGGCGCTCGGCAGCATCCTGCGGCTCTCCGGGTCGGGCACGAAGACGCTCTCCGGCGCCTTCGCCGTCGGCGCGGCCGGCACGCTCACGATGGCCGGCACCGCCACGCTCAGCGGCACGCTCACGTACGCTTCCGGAGGCACGCTTCGCTACGAGGGCAGCGCGGCCCACACGGTCGGCGCCGAGTGGCCCGCCGACCCCAACCCCGACGACGCCACGCTCGTCAGCCCCTGGAACGTCGTCATCGACCGGGCCGGCGGCGTCAGCCTGCAGAGCGACCGCATCGTGGAGGGGACGCTCACCTTCAGCGAGGGGAACCTGACCACGGGCGCCAGTACGGTGGATCTGCGCACGACCGGGGCGCTCGCGGGCGAGACGGACTACACCCGGCTCATCGGCAACGTGCAGTCTGGGCCGTTCGCCGGGGCCGGGACCGTCACGTTCGGCAACATCGGCTTCACGCTGGCCGACGCCGCCACCGGAAACGACGACCCGGACGGGCAGATGACCACGCTACGCACCAACGGCAGCAGCGGCGTCAGCGCCTTCGGCGCCAATGAAAGCATCCAGTGCAAGTGGCGGGTCACCTACGATGCCGCCGACGCGTTCAACAAGAACCTGACCCTCCGGTGGATGCAGGCCGACGACAACGGCAAGCAGGTGAACGCCATGCAGATGTGGCGCTTCGACGACACCGACGCCCGCTGGTACCCGGTCCACGAAAATCCGCAGGACGCCTCGGGTACGCCGCGTACCCTCTCGGCCGACATCACCTCGTTCTCCACCTATAGCGCCTCGGACAGCGTCAACCCGCTGCCCGTCGAGCTGGTGGCCTTCGACGCCGTGGCGGACGGCCCGGACGTGCTGCTCCAGTGGGAGACGGCCTCGGAGACGAACAACGCCGGCTTCGAGGTCCAGCGCCTGAACGCGGACGACTGGCAGGTGGAGGCGTTCGTCGAGGGCCACGGCACGACCATCGAGGCGCAGCGCTACGACCATCGCCTCGCCGCCCTCGGCGCCGGCCGCCACGTCTTCCGCCTGCGCCAGATCGACTTCGACGGGGCCTTCGAGTACTCGCCGGAGGTGGAGATCGTGGTCGAGCTGCCGGAAGTCTATGCGCTCTCGCCCGCGTATCCGAACCCGTTCAACCCGGAGACGCAGTTCACGCTGAGCGTGGCGCGGACGCAGCACGTCCGCGTCGAGGTCTACGACGTCGCGGGGCGCCGCGTCGCCCTCCTGCACGACGGCCCGCTGCCCGCGCACGAGGCCCACGCCTTCACCTTCGACGCCGGTCGCCTGCCCAGCGGGCTCTACCTCTACCGCGCCGTCGGGGAGACCTTCACGGCCAGCCGCCCGGCCGTCCTCCAGAAGTAGGACGGTCTGAGGATAGGAGGAACAAGGGAGGGGGTAGGATGTGCGCGCACGGCGCCGCGTCCTACCCCCTACTCATTCCTTCCCTCGTACCTCCACACCCC